>CAVJQJ010000059.1:0-6345 GCA_963651715.1 Anaerovoracaceae bacterium | reverse complement strand
CATAGCTGTAAGCTTTTGGGAACCCCCAGCTTAGCTGGGGGTTTTCTTATGACAAACAGAAAACGGGGCTGAAAAGCCCCGTTTTTCATCGAACCATGGAACTGGATCAGTTCAGCAGTTTCCTGTCAGATCTTGCCAGTTCAAATTCATCCTGGATTTCCTGGTCAGGCGCCTTGGTCATCACCCCGCCGGCAACCATACCTGCAATGGCCCCTGGGAGTGTTGTGCGTTTCCAGAACAGGTAACACATGACCAACGGACCAAAACCGGCACCGAAACCGGCCCAGGCGAAGGACACGATCCCGAAGACAGAACTCTTTGGATCCAACGCCATGATAACCCCCAGCACAGCGATTGCCAGAACAGTCAGACGGGCAACCAGCATACTGGTACGGGGAGCCAGCTTCATTTTGAAAGTCTGCTGCATCAGGTTTTCTGAGACACTGGACGCGGCAGCCAGCAGCTGGGAGTCAGCAGTGGACATCGTGCAGGCAAGAATGCCTGACAGAACCAGACCAGCCATAAAAGCAGGGAGAATGCCAAAAGAAGAGAGCAGGTTGGGGATATGGACAATGACCGTTTCAGTATCAGAACCATGCAGGACAGAAATGACACCGTTTGCACTCATGGCCTTGCCGGCAAGACCCAGCAGAATAACAACCGCCATGGAAATGACAACCCAGACAGAAGCGATACGGCGGGAAATCTTCAGTTTGGTTTTATCTTCAATAGCCATGAAGCGGAGCAGGATATGAGGCATTCCCATATAACCCAGCCCCCAGGATATGGTAGTCAGGATCTTCAGGAAGTCAAACGGTTCGCCTGATCCTTTATCCTCGACATAAGTTGAGGTCATTTCCATAAAGCCCGGAAGGGAGTTTGCATTGTCAATGACCGCACCCATACCCCCGGCTTGGCTGACGGCAAAACAGGTGATGACCAGGATGGCGAAAGACATCACAATACTCTGGATCAGGTCGGTGATGGAGGCAGCCATGAAACCACCCGTTGCGGTGTAACCGACAATGACCAGTGCGGAAAACAGCATCGCAGTCAGATAATCCATGCCGAATAAAGCACCGAACAGCTTGCCACAGCCTGTAAACCCAGCCGCAGTATAGGGAATGAAGAAAACAATAATAATGACAGCGGAAATGGCTGTCAGGATGCATTTCTTATCACGGTAACGGTCAGAGAAGAATTGAGGCAGCGTGATGGAATTGGTGACCTGGGTATAGCGGCGGATACGTTTTGCAACCACCAGCCAGACAAAATAAGTACCCGCGGCAAGACCGATGATCGTCCAGCCGGCATCGGCGATACCGGACAGATAGGCAAGCCCTGGCAGCCCCATCAGCAGATAGCTGGACATATCCGAAGCCTCAGCACTCATGGCAGTCACAACAGGCCCCAGTTTTCTGCCACCGAGGAAATAGTCTGATGTGGATTCGTTTTTCTTTGCGTAATAAAAGCCGATTGCGAGCATACCAAGCAGGTATACGACAAAAGTAATGATGATACAGATAGTCGCTTGGGTCATATTAAAAAATTTTCTTGGAAATCTTCACCACCAGACTGATGCGTAAAAACACCATCCGTCACAATGGGATAGGGCAGTTGCAAAAACCCTAAAACTTCTCAGATTGCAGGCAATCTGTAAATATATCCTGCCATGTCAGGGGGAATAGTTTGCCAATAGTTCAGAAACCAAGGAAAAATCAATAATATGACTGATAGCAAAACAACAGATGGCTATCGGTCAATGATGGCGTAGGCCCCCGAATCCTCATCATTGCTCATCTGTTTTTTCTCAGGAAACACCTTGATGTTTCTGACAGCATGCCAGTGCTGGCATTGCCAGCCCTTGTCGCCATAAACACAGTTTTTGCCGATAAGATGCTCATCCTTGAGAGACTTCCTGGCATCGATATTCGTGCTGACCAGTTCAGACGTCAGCCATGTTGCAGAGGATGTCTTGCCTTCAGCATAACAGACCGCGGCCGACCGTTCCGAATGGAAATGCGCATTGCTGCAGGCGGAGTTGTAATAAATGGCCTCGTGCGGGCACGTCAGTCTCACAGGTTTGGATGACCGTGCCTTATGCTGATAAGAGACAGACTTGAAAGGCCCCTTGAACTGACCGCAGCCAGCAGAAACCGTGCTGGAAAAACAGAGGGCAATGCCGCCCAGAATCAACAGCTTTTTCATCGTCATACCTCCCTGAAAAATCAGTCAGAAGATTTGCCATGCTGGTTCAGCAGCTTCATCTTCATCGCATAATAAGACTGCGTCATCGCCAGATAATGCTGGTGAGGATACACAAACCGCAGTTCCTCAGCCCAGACCCTGTTCGTCAGCTGGTCCGACACATAAGCCCGGATATCAGCCAATGAAGGCAGTTCATAGACCCGTTTCCCATCCTTGAACACGGGCACCTGAAGGGCAACGGCATGGCAGCGCTCAAAAGCCTGCTGCTTCCATGGTGTCTTCGGATCGACATAAGGCACAGGCTTCGAGAAATCCAGCACCTCGTCATGGTTGGCAATCAGGTCTGCAACTGCATACCCCTCCTCATTGAACACACGGTAAACCTGCTTCAGCCCGGGATTCGTGATCTTCCCGGGATTCTCCGAAATCTTGATCTTCGGAATCACCTGATTACCCTGGATAATCGCCGCCAGCTTATACACCCCGCCGAAAACAGGACTGTCCTTGGAAGTGATCAAGCGCTCACCGACCCCGAAACTGTTGATCTCCCCGCCCTGATTCAGGATAGAGGCAATCGTATATTCATCCAGACTGTTGGAAACCACAATATTGCAGTCAGACAATCCAGCCCCATCCAGCATCTGGCGGCAGCGTTTGGAAAGATACGCCAGGTCACCGCTGTCGATACGGATACCTTTCAATCGCTTGCCGAGAGGCTCAAGCACCTCCTTCGCCGTGCGGATTGCATTCGGAACACCGCTGCGCAGCACATTGTACGTATCGACAAGCAGCACCGCATTGTCAGGGAAGGTGAGGGCATAGTGCTTGAACGCCTCAAACTCGGTTGGGAACCCCATCACCCAACTGTGTGCCATCGTGCCGATGACCGGAATCCCGAACATCTGCCCCGCAAGCACCGTTGCCGTTCCGGCCGCGCCACCGATATAAGCCGCACGGGCGCCATAGACCGCCGCATCCATATTATGCGCACATCGTGCCCCCATATCTGCAACCGGACGGCCTTTCGCCGCACGCACAATCCGGTTCGTCTTCGTCGCAATCAGCGACTGATGGCTGAAATGCAGCAGCACAGACGTCTCGACAATCTGTGCATCGATCATCGGCGCGACAATCGTGATGACAGGCTCATTCGGATACATCACCGTCCCCTCAGGGAATGCATACACATCCCCCTTGAACGAGAAATCGCGGAGATAAGCCAGGAAATCCTCATCAAACAGATTCAGTGACCGCAGATAATCAATATCTGGCTTGTCGAAATGCAGATGCTCGATATAATCGATGACCTGCTCCAGCCCTGCCGCAATCGCATAACCGCCACCGTCAGGATTCTGGCGATAGAAAACATCAAACGCGACCCTCGTATCCCGGTCACTGTGCCGGAAATACCCATAGCTCATCGTCAGCTCATACAGATCCATCACCATCGCTGGATTCCGGGCATCACACAACTTCATCATAAAACTCCCTGAACAATGGAAATCTGGCAGCACGCTATCGTCTTTAACGCCGCCTGATGGTTGTCAGGCGAAGTCCCTGCACAGCAGGCCGCATCAACAGAAACCTCAGCATCCAACAGCACCATCTTCGCACCAATCGCATTGGAAACCACACAGATATCCGTGCACAGCCCGACAAACTCCACCTGCTCCGGCTGCTTGTCTTTCAGATACGCAATCAGTGATTCACTGCCAAAAGTCGGCTTCTCAAAACAGCGGTAAACAATATTGACGAGAGCGTCCTTAACATCAGGGGAAAGCCCTCATCCCGGAGAGTCCTTGATGCAATGGGCGACCGGCAGTTTCCGTCCCTCCTGCGTCTCCAGATAATCATCGCCATGTGTATCCAGCGTCACAGCAATATCCCAGCCTTCCGATAGACGCTGATGGATTTTCTGGACAACAGCCGGCACAATCGCAGCCGCCTCCGGACTGCCCAGACTCCCGTCAATGAAATCACGCTGCATATCGATAATGACAAGAACATTCGCCATCGTCACCTCCAGATAATCCCGATAACAAAATAGAAGGATTGAAACCCTATGACAGACATCATAAGCGAAACAGCACAGATCCATCCAATTCATGATGGTGAAAACGGTGAAAACAGCGGTCAGCCCCCCGTTTTATGTCACAATAGACAACTGATATATAAATACCCAGAAGAAAGGATTCATCATGGCCACCTGCACAATCTGCGGCAAAACACTCGGCTTTCTGGACAAAGGCAAAGCATGTCCGGAATGTGCTGAGGCACACACCTCGATGATGACCCTCGAAAACGAGGACATGGTCCTGACCATCGCCAAGAAATTCCAGGAACTCATCCCTGAAATGCAGGATCAGGAAATGAAAGAATACATGCAGGGCGAAGTCAATAAAGTCCTTGAGAAATTCAAGCCTGAAGATCCCCTCATGCATACCAGCACCGATGGCTTTGAAGGCTATGACATCGTCGACTACAAAGACATCGTCATCATCAAGGAAGTCTACGAATCAGGCAAAGCCCAGACTCTCGACCGCCTCAAGGCATCCCGTCCATCCTTCAGCAGACTTGACCGTCAGGCAAAACGGCTCGGAGCCAATGCCATCATCGGCATCAAAGTCGAATACAGCATCGTTGTCAGCGACCAGTCCGGCATGTGGAGCAAAGTCATGGAAACCACAACAGGAACCGCAGTTGTGGTGGAAAAGGTCGCCAGAGACCTGCTGGGTTGTGATTTTGATTGAGCAGAGCCGGATTTTCTAAAATGAGGTGAAAAATACCCAATAAAAATGAAAAAACGCTTGACGCATCCCGAAAAACGCGTCATACTTTCATTTCTTTCGGTGATATAGCTCAGCTGGTTAGAGCACAGCACTCATAATGCTGGGGTCGGTGGTTCAAGTCCACTTATCACCACCAAAAATAATTTGGTTGCGTTGCACATTTCTGTTACAATAGTGACCTCTTGGCTTGGTAGCTCAGTTGGTAGAGCAGAGGACTGAAAATCCTTGTGTCGGTGGTTCGATTCCGCCCCGGGCCACCACCTAATATCTTGAAAACACCCGAGTTTTTCTCGGGTGTTTTTTTATTTCCCGTCTATTTCCTCAATGATGGATAAAAGACTTTTATCCATGAGCGGTTCAACGACTTCAGATTTATCACGCCGATAGATGACGGTTGTGGCTGCGTTTTTGTGGCCGAGGAGTTTCTGCGCGGTCGTCTGGCTGCTGGAATCTGTCGCAGCTTTCGCCCTTAAATCCTTGAATTGAAAGCGGGTGAATTTTTCGCCAGCTGCCGCAGCTTCGGCTGCTGCCTTGTTCCGCGCGTCATCGAATGCCCGGCGGAAGGTGATGTTCGCGAATGGCTGCCCTTTGGCATTGGTGACAATCAGGCTGCTCATGGCGTTTTTTGCCTTGATGCGGTCCAGCACGTCTGCCAGTCTGCCGGTGACGGCGATCCGCACAGTGGCGCCTGTCTTGTTCTGGATCACGTTCAGCACGCCGTCTGATATATCGGTCCACCGCATCTTGAAAACGTCTGCTGGGCGTTGTCCTGTCAGTATCGCGAGGTCCATGGCGTCGCGCAGCGGCTGGATCGCGTGCCTGTACACGCGGGCGAAGTCCTCATTTGTCACATAGATGGTTCGCCTTGATTCTCCGCGCATCTGTCGGGTGATGCCGGTGCACGGATTCGGCGCGGTCATATAGCCGCGTGCCCGGCTCCAGTTGAATAGGACGGACAGGAATTTGATCTCTTTTTTTCCGCGGATCTTGCTGCTGCGGCCGTCGAAATAGCGCAGCATGTGCGCTGGCTGCAGCCTGTCGATATTGGCTCTCCCGAAAACAGGCTCAAGGAATTTCCAGTGCGCCTTATAGTCGCGGATAGACAGAAGAGAAAGGCCGCTGGCTGACCTGTCCTCAGCCCACGCCATATATTTCATGAATACGGATCCGACAGAGTTTTCAGATCTGACTGGGGTGCCCTCAAGTTCCGCCCAGCGCCTTTTTGCCAGCGCCAGATCGGAACCGAGAGGAATAGCACGGCGCCTGCCATCAGCATCCCGAGGCGTCATGTAATAATAGCCAACCCATTTATCGCCGTGCTTGTTTGTGTATGTGCGGACTGTCATAT
>CAVJQJ010000058.1:0-8425 GCA_963651715.1 Anaerovoracaceae bacterium | reverse complement strand
CTCCGAAGAGTGCCGTTTTGGCTATGAAATCTAACGTAAAATTATGATTAGATAACTTTCTTAGCTTTCATGTCAGCGATAGCTGCTGCGTCATAGCCCAGTTCTGCCAGAACTTCTTCAGAGTGTTCGCCCAGCAGTGGAGCACGAACGATTTCTGGTTTGAATGCGGAGAACTTGAATGGAGCGCCGACAGTCAGGTAGTTACCACGAACTTCATCGGTAACTTCAACGACGGTGCCAACTTTACGCAGGGATGGATCAGCAGCCAGTTCTTTCATGGACATGACAGGACCGCAAGGGATGCCATATTCAGCTGCCCAGTTGGTGACTTCGAATTTATCTTTGTCCTGGAATTTGGATTCGATGAATGCGAAGATGTCCATCAGTTTGTCAACACGGCCTTCGAAGGTGTTGTAAGCAGGATCGTCTTTCCATTCTGGTTTGTCGATCATGTCACAGATCTGTGGCCACATGTTAGCTGCGATGGTGTAGTAAACGTAGTTATCGTTGTCACCTTCGGACTGTGGTTTACATTTCAGCATCCAGCCCGGCTGACCACCGCCACCAGCGTTACCACCACGTGGGGTGGAATCGATGTTGTCGAAGGACAGTGGGTTGCCGTCTTTGTCGAAAGCAAAGTTAGGCTGAGCCTGTGGGTATTCAGCCAGAATACCGGTACGTTCCAGACGCTGCTGGTCACGCAGTTTGATACGAACCAGGTTCAGAACGCAGTCCTGCATTGCGCAGGCAACTTTCTGGCCCTGACCAGTTTTGTGACGATATTCCAGAGCAGCCAGAATACCGATCAGCAGGTGCATACCGGAGTTGGAGTCACCCAGAGCAGCGCCGGAAACGGTTGGAGGACCATCCCAGAAACCGGTGGTTGCTGCTGCACCGCCAGAGCACTGTGCAACGTTTTCGTAAACTTTCAGATGTTCGTTAGCATGGCCTTCTGCATAACCTTTAACAGAAGCAACGATCATGCCAGGGTTCAGTTCATGGATTTTTTCCCATGGGAAACCCAGACGATCCAGAACGCCTGGACCAAAGTTTTCAACCAGAACGTCAGAGGTTTTGATCATTTTGGTCAGAACGTCTTTACCTTCTGGGGACTTCATGTTCAGTTCGATGGAACGTTTGTTACCATTGAACATGGTGAAGTACAGGGAGTCAACACCTGGACGATCCTGCAGCCAGCCACGAGTCATGTCGCCGGAGCCATTACGTTCAATCTTGACAACGTCAGCGCCCAAGAAACCCATCATCTGGGTACAAGCAGGACCTGCCTGGACGTGAGTCATATCAAGAACCTTGATACCTTCTAATGGTTTAGTCATATTTCAAATTTCCTTGTCGTTGTACAACTTTTGGTTTTATTTCCAACAGGATATCCGCGAGGAATCTCCTGCCAGAAGTAAACTTTGTTTACAGCTAAAGTACTACCAACTGTGGGACGTACACTTCCTGCTGAAAAAACAAAAAAACATACCTGTCCCATGTATAGCCCCTCTATTTTACAAGATAAGTTATTTAAATCAAGCGTTCGTTTCTTGAATTGTCATCAATCCAATCATCTGTCTTTCAGGTGCGCCAATTTCCGATAAAGCGTACGTTCACTGATGCCTAAATATCGGGCAAGTTCTTTTCGGTTTCCTTTGAAGCGCTCTAACAGCTCCTTGTCTTTATTAGCCGTGAGGCGGGGCATCTGCAGGATAGGTTCATGCGGTTCCCCCTCAATCAGCAGGTCGGTTGCCTTGATTGCAGTGGATTCTGAAAGCAGATAGGCACGTTCGATGATGTTTCTCAGTTCCCGGATGTTTCCTGGAAAACTGTACTGTTCCAGAGAAAGCAAGGCTTCAGGGGAGAGGGTTCTTTGCAACAGGACTCCGAACATCTTGAGATAGCTTTCTGCCAGTATGGTGATATCCTCCTGGCGTTCTCTCAAGGGGGGAATGGTGATTGGCAGTTTGTTCAGGCGATAGTACAGGTCTTTCCGGAACAGCCCTCGGTCAACAGACTTCTTCAGTTTCTGTTGGCTGGAGGCGATGATACGGATGTCTTTGTTCTGGGCAATCAGGTTTTCAGGCTGGTGGGCAATGTCAGAGTCCAGAAAGTGGAGCATCTGTGTCTGCAGGTAAGGAGACAGTTCAGAGATTTCATTGAGGAAGAGTGTACCACCGCTGGCTCTATCCATGATGCCTTTGGTTTTCAGGGGTTTCCGATGATTGTTTTCCTGCAGGGTGCCATAGAAAATCTGCTGAAAGTTTGCTTCAGTCAGTGTTGGGCAGTCGATGACGATAAACGGTTCAGTGCAGCGCAATCCCGTTTCATGGATGAAATGTGCTGCGGCTTTTTTGCCAGCTCCAGTTTCGCCTTCCAGTAATACGGTGATATCTGAAGATGAGGCTTTTCTCAATAATCCCATCATTTTCTGGAATGCAGGTGATTGCCCCTGAAGTGTGGGTGTCTTTCTGGTTTTGATGGATTTCAGTGGATCGATTTTCTCGACAAAACCGATGGTTTCTTTCTGTTGGTTTTTGATTGGGGTCAGAACGATACTGACATATTCTTCTCCTTCTGGAGATTGGTGCATATGGAGCACACGTTCAGTTTTCCCGGATTCAAGGCTTTTCCGAAGGGGGCATGTTTCACCAGAATGGTCGCAGGGGAGATCATAGCCATGGGAAACCTCATAACAGGTTCTGCCAATGGCTGAATCCGCGGAATTGCAGTATTTCTTGAAAGCGGGGTTGACACTGATGATTCTGTATTCCGTGTCAAAAAGAATGTGTGGTTCAGGAAGGGACTGCAGGAATGCTGAGAGTTCGTTGAATGGCTGTTGCATGGTCTGATATCCGGGCCTCAAAAGGTTTCAGTCTATCCAGTGGAATTCTGGATAGCCTGTTTGTCATGCAGACTTTTCTGCCATGAAGAAATCCATGGCGACGTCAACAACAGGTTGATGGATCTGGTGGCGACCATGGAATTCATGGAAGATGACATCATATCCGTTCTGCTTCAGCTCTTTGTAATGGAAGAAACCGCTGGTGTTCATCGGAAGCTGTTCATCTTCTGGACTGTGGGCAATAAATACCGGTGCTTTTCCTCTTGGAACATACAGATTCATGTAACCACCGGAGAGGGCGATGATGTGGGACAGGATATGGGCGTTTGAGAGTCCGATGGAAAGTGAGTAGCTCGCACCGTCAGAGAACCCGCAGAAGCCGAAATGCGATGGATCAATGTTGAAGTGTGTGTTGACGTCATAGAGCGAGCGGTTCAGTTTTTCTAGATCCGGACCATTCCCGCCAACGGTCAGGTCCCATGTCTGGTAAGTGGACTGAGGAAGCATCAACAGGAATTTATGTTTATCAGTGTGTGCCTGAAAATCAGGAAATACCTTGGCGGCACTGCCGCCAGCACCATGGAACATGACCAGCAGTTTGACAGGTTTATCCGTTTCAAGACCTTCGGGTACATAGAGCATGGTGTCACGTTCACCATCTACACCGATTTTTATATCTAGACTGTGGAGCCCGGCAGGCAATGGATCAGCGGATGCTTCTCCAATCTGGAAAGTCAGGTGTCCTAGGATGGTCGGTGGCAGAAAGTGATACATCTGGGTATCTGTTGGGAATTTGCTGTTCATATTTTTTTTCAGGTTTATGGTGTATCGAGTAGATATTGAGGTAAAGAGACTGCGACTTTCTTGAAGGTGTCAATCAAATGGTGTGTTCTGTTTCAATTCTTTCAGGATGATCTTGGCGGTTGGTGTTGCTGCCAGCCCGCCACGTGCGGTTTCTTTCAGATCTGGAGACATCAGGTCACCGACCGAGCGCATTGCGTCGATGACTTCATCGGTTGGAATCCGATGATGAATACCTGCCAGTGCCATGTTGGCGCAGGAAACGGCGTTCATTGCCCCGATGACGTTACGCTGAACGCAGGGGATTTCAACAAGTCCCGCAATAGGGTCGCAGACGAGTCCCATCAGGTTGGAAAGTGCCATCGAGCAGGCATGTGCGCACATTTCAGGAGTTCCATTGCCCAACCAGGTCAGTGTTGTGGCTGCCATGGCAGAAGCTGTACCGATTTCAGCCTGACACCCACCTTCAGCGCCTGCGATGGAAGAGCGGGTTGCGATGATCTGACCGAATCCTGCGGCAATATAAAGTGATTCAATGACGGTTTCATCTGGAATCTGTCGCTCCTTGACGAGCGGAAGCAGAACTGCTGGCAGGACGCCACAGGCACCTGCAGTAGGGGTCGCCACGATTCTTTTCATGCAGGCGTTGCATTCACTGACTTTAAGCGCATCGGTGATGATTTCGTTCATCAAGGTGCCACCATAGAGAATGCCTTTTTCATGGGCAAGTCTCATCCGTTCACCGTCTCCACCAACCAGACCACTGTTTGACCGATCCAGTGGGTCATAGCCATCGATTGTGTGTTTCATCGCTTCCCAAAAATACTGCATCTGCTTGAGGGATTCTTCCCGCGTCAGATTCTGCACTTTCAGGTCATCCTGCAGGATGGTTTCCCAAAGTGGGATGTTTTCGATGCTGTTCTTTTCAAGGAGATCCTTAACTGATTGAAGTGCCATGATGTCAATCCTTGTTGAGATAGGTTACTTTCTGGAAGCGTTCTTTGTTAGCAAGCTGTTCAATCAATTTCTTTGGAATCTTGTTGTCGCATTCGAGAATCATGACTGCAGCCCCTCCCTTGAAATGTCGATATAACTGCATGTTCGCGATATTGATGTTATACGATGCAAGCAGGGAAGTGACTTCAGCCACACTGCCAGGACGGTCGTTGTTGGCATGGACAATCAGGGTGTTCTCATTGCCGGAGAAGTTTGCGGTGATGCCATCGATTGAGGAAATCAGGATACGTCCACCACCGAGGGAAGATGCGATGACTTCCAGTTTCCTGCCGTGGTCGCCAATCAATCTGAGACGGGTTGAGTTTGGATGGACATTGGGAATATGGATGGAATGGATGGAAAAAGTCAGTCCTGTCTGTTCCGCCAATTCAAAACTTTGAGGAATCCTGCTGTCATCTGGCTGAATGCCTAATAGACCTGCAACAATGGCACGGTCCGTACCATGGCCTGAACCTGTCATGGCAAAAGAGCCATGTAAACCGATATCTGCAATGACTGGTTTTTCACAAAGCAGCCTTCTTGCGACAAGACCGATTCGAACAGCTCCTGCAGTATGGGAACTGGATGGCCCGATCATCACTGGTCCAATGATGTCAAAGAGTTTCATGCGTCGTTGCTCTCAATTCTATATTGGTGCAAGCATACAATGTTTTATGCAAATTTATGCAATAGGAATGGCAATTTTGTAAAATAATCCTCCATATTGGTCCTGTCGATTGTGGAGGGCCGTTTGAAATATTTGCCGTCATGGCTCAATGGATGGCGAGAAAGGGGATAAATGAAAAAATTGGGTTTTATTGGTATGGGGAACATGGCCTCAGCGATTCTGCTTGGGGCAGTCAATTCAGGATATCTCAAGGGCGAAGAGACAACCGCCTTTGATCTGAGTGCTGAAAAAATGGCGGATATCAATGCGAAGTGCGGTATGGCTCCAGCTTCCTCTGCGGTTGATGTGATTAAAAGCAGTCAGGTTGTCCTGTTGGCGGTGAAGCCGATTCATGTTGAAGCTGTGTTGGCGGAATGTAGGGATGCTCTGAAAGATAAGACGCTGCTGTCAATTGCTGCGGGGTGGTCGTATGCCCGATTCAAGAAATATCTCGATGCATCGACCCGTGTCTGTGCCATCATGCCAAATACTCCTGCCATGGTTGGGGAAGGTATGGCGTTGATTGATTCGACAAATGATTTGAGTGAGGAAGAGCTGGCGTTCACCCGTGGACTTTTCTCCGCTTTGGGTGAGGTGGAAGAGTTGCCTAGCAATCTGATGGCAGTTGGTGCTGCATTGTCTGGCTGTGCGCCAGCTTGGGTGTATATGATGATTGAGGCACTCGCTGATGGTGCCGTATTACATGGCATGCCTCGGGCGGTTGCTTATAAGCTGGCAAGCCAGACCGTTTTGGGATCTGGGAAAATGGTTCGTGATACCAATCAGCATCCAGGCAAACTGAAGGATGATGTCTGCTCCCCAGGGGGCATTACTATCCGGGGTGTCCGCGCATTGGAAAAAAGCGCATTCCGTGTTGCCCTGATGGATGCGGTCAGCGCAGCTTATCAGGAATAAATATTTCTCTGGATTTTCCTCATGGCAACCGGTTATGGATGTTGCCATGAGGAATTAAATATCCACACTTTCAATCATCAGTTCGACTGTTTTCCGATTGTTGAAGTCATTGATGACAGGACGGTAAGCAAGATGGATTTTCTCCGGTAACAGCGCATTGTTTCCAAACTGAATGGCATTGTAGATATGGCCATTCCGCTTGAGTCTCAGTTTCAGGTGGGCATTCTTGAGGATGCGTTGATCGAGTACGGTGAATTCATCGTAGAAGGTCGGGGAGGGGAAATGCTGTCCCCAGACGATGCTACCCAACAGTTCTACAAAATCTTCGGAAAGATAGCCTGTATCCAGTGTGCCATCGGTCTCAATAACCGGTTCCGGCAGTTCATAGGAAAGCTGATGCTGGATATCTGTTTCTAACAGCCCGCTGAATTCATCCAGTTTCCCGCCTTGGACTGTCAGTCCTGCTGCCATCGCATGCCCGCCGAATTTCAGGATTATATCTGGCTGTTGCTCTGCAATCCTTGCGATGGCATCTCTTAAATGTATCTGAGGAATGGATCGTCCTGATCCCTGGAAGTTTCCGTTGCTGTCTGTCGTAAAGACGATAGTTGGACGGTAAAATTTTTCCCTGATGTGTGAGGCGAGCAGGCCAATGATGCCTTGATGCCAGTTTCCGGAATGGATACAGATTGAAAAATCTTTCTGGGTATCGAAGTGCCGCAGGTTATCCATTGCCTCTTCCTGCATATCTTCTTCGAGTTTCTGGCGCTTCCCGTTGATGTCATTCAATGCTTTTGCATAGTTGAAGGCGTTCTCGGACTGTTTTGCGAGCAGGCACTCAACACCGATAGACATATCTGAGAGACGTCCCGCCGCATTCAATCTTGGACCGATGGAAAATCCCAGATCGGTAACACTTGCCTTCTGGATGCGGCGTGATGCGATTGAGAACAATGCATTGATGCCGGGATGTGCTAGACCAGACCGGATGCGATGCAGCCCTTGTGCAACCAGTATCCTGTTGTTGTGGTCAAGTGGAACAACATCTGCGACAGTGCCTAATGCGACGAAATCCAACAGGGTATCAATTCGCGGTTGATTTTCTTTCGAGAAGATACCCCGCGTCCGCATTTCTGCCCTGATGCCTAACAAGACATAAAAGATGACGCCGACACCTGCCAGACTTTTGCTCGGGAAGTCACAACCGCGTTGATTGGGATTGACGATGATGCATCCGTCAGGCATTTTTTCACCAGGAAGGTGATGGTCTGTGATGACAACCTTCATGCCTAAGTCAACGGCTTTCCTGACGCCATCAATACTTGAAATGCCATTGTCAACGGTGATCAGGACGTCAGTCTGATGTTCCCGGTAGGCTTGTTCTGAGATAGCGGGTGTCAGGCCATAGCCATTGGTGAAACGGTCGGGCATCAGGTAGTCGATGTTGCCGCCTAACATCCTGATGCCTTCAATTGCCGTCGCGCAGGCGGTTGCTCCATCACAGTCGTAATCTGCGACAACAGTCATTTTCTGCTGATCCATGATGGCATCAGCAAGTAATGTTGCAGCTTTATCCAGATTCAGGAGCTTATCGGGGGAAATCATGTGGCTGAAGGTGTTTTCCAGTTCGGATGGGGTCGCAATTCCCCGGGCGGCAAGAATTCTGGCAAGCGTGGGATGTATGCCTGCTTCAGACAGTTTCCGAAAATGATTCTCTTGGATGGCTCTTTGGATGAATTTTGGCATGAATGAAGGAATGGTTTGGCGGATGATGGTTGGACTGATTGTAAAAGCGTTTGTCGATGTTCCCGATATTGTCCTTACGGGATAAGATGTACAATGTTTACCGTCCGAAATTATGTATGGCTTATCGCCAGATTTCAATCAGGAGCAAGTGTTGAATTTTCTTTCTAAGCTGCCATTTGAGTGGTATGTCGGGCTCAGATATCTCCGCTCAGGCAAGCGGAGCGGCAGGAACCGTTTTATCTCTTTTATTTCAATGATTTCGATGGCTGGCATTGCGTTGGGGGTTGCTGCCCTGATTATTGTCATGTCCGTGATGAATGGTTTTCAAAAAGAGGTCAGGGACAGAATGCTGTCTGTTTTGCCTCATATTGAGATACAGGATGTCTATGGCAGTCTGCCGGATTGGCAGCGGACTGCGGATGTGGTCAAGCAGAACAAAGATGTTGTTGGGGCTG
>CAVJQJ010000057.1:0-6372 GCA_963651715.1 Anaerovoracaceae bacterium | reverse complement strand
CCATTGAACGCGGACTCAACTCCATCCGCACCATCAAGACATTCCTCGACCGCTACCCGATCAGCGATGTCCGGGCAGTCGCCACCAACACCTTCCGTGTCGCGAAAAACGCCCAGGAATTCCTCATTCCCGCAGAAAACATCCTCGGCTATCCGATCGACGTCATCTCCGGTGAAGAAGAAGGGCGCCTGATCTACCTTGGTGTCGCCAACGTCCTCAAGGTCGATGATGAAAAACGTATGGTCATCGACATCGGTGGCGGTTCCACCGAAATCATCGTCGGGCATGGCAACGGCATCGAACGCGTGGAATCCTTCCCGATCGGCACCGTCCGCCAGTGCGCAGGCTTCTTTGAAGGCGGCAACATCACCGAAGAAGCCTTCGACAACGCTATCCTCTTCGCCAAGAGCCGTTTTGAAGATGCCGCAGACTACTACCGCAACGCCGGCTGGATGGCAGTCTACGGTTCATCCGGCACCATCCGTGCCACCGGTGAAATGCTTGCCATCAACGAAATCGGCGATGGCCTCTTCACCCTGAAGAACCTTCTGAAACTCAAGACCAAGATGATCGAGGTCGGCAGACTCGACAAGCTCAAGCTCGACGGCATCAAATCCGAACGCGTCACCTCCATCCTCGGTGGGCTTACCATCCTCATCGTCCTCATGGACAGCTTCGGCATCGACAAGATCTACCCGATCGAGGCAGGGCTGCGCATCGGCGTCATGTGGGACACCTACATGAAAGCCACCAAGACCGACCGCCGCGAACACACCGTCCGCCAGATGGTCAACCGCTTCCACATCGATGAGAAACGTGCCCAGCGGGTTGCTGAATACGCCATGTCCATTTACAGCCAGCTCCATCCGGAAAGCGACCGCTTCAACAAACTGCTCTACTGGAGTGGCCTGCTGCATGAAGTCGGGATCTTCGTTTCACCGACCGACTACCACCATCACGGCGCCTACCTGCTGGAAAACGCCGATATGGCAGGCTTCACCACCCGTGAGCAGTACCTCATGAGCCGTCTTGTGCTGGGCCAGATGGGCAACCTCAAGAAAATCAACAGCATCCTGGCCATGCCGGATGCCGTCAAGGCCGTCCTCTCCCTGCGGCTTGCTGTTGTCTTCCAGCATGCCAAGGTCCGCTTCAAGGCCGACCGCATCAGCGTCACCGTCAAAGACAACAGCATCGACATCGCATTGCCGAAAACCTGGCTCGACAACCATGAAACACTGCTTTTCTGGCTGGAACACGAATGCGATTTCTGGGCAGGCATCGGCACAACCCTCACCGTAAAACCCGTCTGATTCCCATTTTCAGCGGTATCCTGAAAAGACGTCTGGATAAACTTTAGGCGTCTTTCGGTTTTTTTATACCCAATTCCCTGCATTTATTAACATATAGGCGTCTTTTTGCTGTTATAGTGACATCAATACGAGAAAATAAAACAGGCTGGCCCCCAAGAGGCAGAAGCCAGCCGGAAAGAGGGGCAATATGTTCTTTGACGCGGGAGCCACCGAACTCCCTTACCTCCATGTCACCATCAAACTCGTCCTGTCAGTCATTGCAGGCGGTCTCATCGGGATGGAACGCTCATTCCACGGCAGGCCAACCGGCTTCCGGACCCACAGTCTCATCTGTCTGGCATGCGCCGCATCCGTCCAGCTCGTCACCCATCTGCCGGTCTGGATGGCCGGTGCGCCTGAAGACTTCTTCCGCACAGATGCCACCCGTATCATGCAGGCGATCATCCAGGGCTTAGGTTTCCTGGGCGCAGGCGTCATCTTCCGTGAAGGCCTCACCATCCGGGGGCTCACCACCTCTGCCTCCATCTGGATCACTGCGCCAATCGGGCTGCTCTTCGGTGTCGGCTTCTTCTATGTCGGTGCCATCTGCACCGTCGCCACCATCATCATCCTGACACTCTTCCGCAAAATCGAAGGAGCCATCCACACACGCACCTATGCGCACTGCATGGTCAGCTTTGCCCGTGACAGCGACATCCATGAAAGCGACGTCCGCAAACTGCTCGGTGAACACAACGTCGAAGTGGTTGGCGGGGTGAACTACGAAGTCAATAGCTCAGGCAACACCTGCATCTGCAACATGACCGTCCGTGCGGCAAAACCCGAATACTACACAAACCTCTCGCGTGACATGCGGCGCCTCCCTGACTACAGCGCCTACAGCATCGAATTCATCCGCGACTGATCCCGGGGCACGGCATGGACTGGTTTCACGAACTCACCCGTATCGACATCTCGACCACCACCGAGATGCCATACCTCCTCGTGGCCGTCAAACTGCTGTGCAGCATCCTCGCGGGCACCATCATCGGCATCGAACGGTCATTGAACGGACGCCCCGTCGGCATCCGTACCTATGCCATCGTCTGCATGGCATCCGTCGCCTGCGTCACCATGATGCAGCACCTGCCACTCTGGATCGACAACATCCCGAATGAAGTCTACAAAGAAGACACCAGCCGAGGCATCATGGCCATCATCACCGGCATCGCCTTCCTCTGCTCAGGCGTCGTCATGCGCACTGGCTTCTCCATCCAGGGGCTTACCACCGCCACCTCCATCTGGATGGCATCCATCATCGGCGTCCTCTTCGGTGTCGGCTTCTTCTTCATCGGCGCTGCATCCGTCGTTGGCACCGTCGTCATCCTCACCCTCTTCAAACTGCTTGAAGACAGGATCTCGGCAGGCCTGCACGCCCGTCTCTGCATCGTCTACAAACGCAACAGCGAGACCAACCGCCATCACATCTTTGCACTGCTCAAGGAAAACCAGATCGAACCGATCGGCACCATCAACCACAAGATCATCAACGATGGACAGGATGACGAACTCTCCGTCACCCTCCGTGGCAAAAAACACGAAGGTTTCACCCGCTTTGCCCGCGCGCTCAGAGTCCACCACGAATTCAAATCCTATCGGCTTCACTTCACCGAACGCTGATTACTCCCAGTTCTTTCCGCTTTCTATGCCGGAAAAACGGTAAATTGACCACTTTTCCGGCATAGAATTTAAGATGTCCTTATGGTGGATGTTGTTCCTATGACGGAAAAACGGTAAACTTACCAAAAATCCGTCATAGAGGTGCCGCCATGGAAATCAAACGCGATCGATATCTGGAACAGCTGAAACTGCGTCAGCGCAATGGCATGATCAAGATTGTCACCGGTGTGAGACGTTGCGGAAAATCCTACCTGCTGTTCAATCTGTTTCTGAGCCACCTCCTTGAGAGCGGTATTCCAAGAGACCATATCATCGACATCGCATTGGATGATATTGCCAATGACCATCTGCGTGATCCCCATGCCCTGTATGACCATGTGCGTGCCAGAATTGTCGATGACCAGCCCTATACCCTCCTGCTCGATGAAATCCAGTTTGTTGACCGTTTTGTCGATGTGCTCAATGGATTCAGCCATATCGACCATGTGGACATCTATGTGACGGGCAGCAACTCCCGATTCCTGTCATCGGACATCCTGACCGAGTTCCGGGGACGGGGGGATGAAGTGCGCGTCTGGCCACTTTCCTTTGCAGAGTATGTCAGAGCAAGTCAGGAAACCCCTGAAGATGCGTTTCTCGAGTATATGACCTATGGGGGATTGCCCCGCATCCTGTCAATGAAAACCGATGCCCAGAAAATCCATTATCTGGAAAACCTTTTCAGGGAAACCTATCTGAAAGACATCATCGACCATAACCAGATCCGTAACACATCAGAACTGGAATCACTGGTCAATGTATTGGCTTCAGCCGTCGGATCGCTGACCAATCCAACCAAATTGGCCGACACCTTCAAAAGCCGTCTGAAAAGTGATATCTCCGATAAGACCATCAAACGCTACATGGATTACCTGCAGGACGCTTTTCTCATTGACTGTGCACTCCGCTATGACATCAAGGGCAGGAAATACATCGGCACCCCAAAGAAAATCTATTTCGTGGATACAGGGCTTCGAAACGCCCGTCTGGGGTTCAGGCAGATTGAAGAAACCCACTTGATGGAAAACATCATCTACAACGAACTCAAGGCACGGGGCTATGCTGTTGATGTCGGTATCGTTGAAATCCGTCAGGTTGATGAATCGGGCAGTAAGCGGGTCCAGCTGGAAGTCGACTTCATTGCGACATTGGGAGCAAAGCGGTGCTATATCCAGTCCGCATTTGCCATCCCAGATGCGGTCAAGAAACAGCAGGAAGAACGCAGCCTGCTGAAAATCAATGACGCATTCAAGAAAGTCGTGATTGTAGGCAACCATATCAAACGCAGACAGGATGACAATGGCATCATCACCATGGGTATCCGTGATTTCCTGCTGGATGAGAACAGCATCTGATCCTGTTTCCCCAAAAGCCACAACGCTCATTAAAAATTTTTACGCACTAAATACCTGTATATAAACACATTATATATGTAGTGCGTAAATGTCCGTAAAAAGCCTCTTTTAAAACTGGTAATCCATACAGTATAATTGGCTCGTCTGCACCATTGGCGCAATGCCAGCAGCAGACAGCAGCGGGCATCCTTCAGTCGAGGAGCAGACCAACACATTTCCCAACTGACCCATACCTTGCCAGCGTATCGGCGCGACAGGCAGGTGGGCTGCCCTGTATCAAAATCTTTTAATAGGAATATACATGAATCAGAAAAAACATGATTCTCAAGGAACCGATTACCCGACACAGCCAGAACCCGATGATTACATCGGCGGCTACTACCCTGACTGTGACGAAGAACAGGAAGACCGGAACGCCGAGAGGGCACTCATGTCCTGCATAGGGGCTGTCAATATCAAGGAGCCACCACCCTGGTTCCATGAAGTCCCGGACCCTTGGGAAGATCCACAGCCACTCAATACCAACCTCCTCAATGGCGTTGAAACCATGCAGCGTGCCCCGGATATGGCAACCCAATCCCAAGGCTCGCGTGCCATCATCACACCACCGCCAAAACCATTGCCCAAGGTTGCACCCAAGGCATCATCAAAAAACACCATCAGCGGCAACCGAAGCCTCTCGACATCACAGCCGTCAACAACACGGCCTGCATCTGCCCAATCTGATGATCCATGGAGTGCAGAAAACCTGACTTTCGGCAGATTCTGCATCAAGCCTGCTGAGCAGGTCGTTGCAAAAAAAGTGGAATGGCTCTGGAAAGGCTGGCTGCCCATTGGCAGTATCGCCATCATGTCTGCGCCCCCTGGTGTCGGTAAAGCCACCCTTGCCATCAGTCTTGCCGCGATGGTCACCCGGGGCGGACCATTCCCAGACGGCAGCCGATGCGAACCCGGTGGCGGTGGACACTGGAGCACCGAAGACCATGTGGACTCCGGCTTACTCCCGCATTACAAGGTGGAATGTGCCGTCATCACGGAAATGGGCTTTTACAGCAGCAGCGGTCCAGACTCGACACTGGCACCCATGTGCCACAACCTCAAGGACCAGAACGATATCATCGCAGCCATCTACTTCGATCATCAGCGGCACATTGATCAAGGACTCAATCCGCTGAAACTCGTCATCATCGACAACATCCTCAACATCATGGGGGGCAGGGATGGCAATAGCAACTCTGATGTCCGTGTTGCGCTCGACCGCTTCTCGAATCTGGCGGCAGAACTCAACATCTGCATCCTTGGCGTTGCCCACACCAGCAAAGACCATAAAGACAAAGGCCTCATCCAGGGCGTCATGGACGCCCAGTCCTTCGTCGGCATTGCCCGTGTCCTGATGAACGTCGGCAAACGCTATGGCGAGACAACTGGTGTCATTGTGCGCGGCAAAGCCAGCAACTCGTCTGACTACGGTGGCTTTGAATACACCATCGACCCCATCACACTGCCCGAGAAAGATATCGAAACCACCTGTATCCAATGGGGGGACAAGAAAGACGGCACCGCTGAAGAACTGATGAAGCAGTACACCAGTCTGCCCGATCCAGAGCAGAAAGACACAACAGCGTGGCTGGAAAACCTGCTCGCACCGGGCAAGCTCGAAGTCAAAGACATCAAGAATCTGGCGATGGGTGAAGGTCTCTCATGGTATTCCGTCGGCAAGGCGGCAAGCCAACTGAATATCGTCAAGAAATTCCAGAAAACGACAGGACAACGGGGCGGTGGTCTCTACTACTGGTCATTGCCCGAACAGGCAACAACCGAAACAAAAGCGGAAGAAGCAAAGGCCCCTATACTACCCGTAGCACCAAAGACACGCCAGACCGTGCAGAACAACAGTTACCTGGCAGCAAAGGAGGGGTATATGCAATAAACCAGAATAGAAAGTGAAGGATTAGAAAATTCAGCAACAGGCATCAGCGATGGTGCCTGTTTTTTGTGTGCTCAACTTG
>CAVJQJ010000056.1:0-2743 GCA_963651715.1 Anaerovoracaceae bacterium | reverse complement strand
TGAAGGTGTTTTCTCACCATAGCTGTAAGCTTTTTGGAACCCCCAGCTTAGCTGGGGGTTTTCTTATGACAAAAAAGCCGGATCATCAGACCCGGCTCAATCAAGTTGGCGATTTATCTACGAGGATATCTTTATGCCAGCTGAACTTTTGATTCTGCTGGCGGCGTGCTCAGCAGCATCAGGATATTCTTCGCAAGTTCAGCTTCGAGTTCTTTCGAAATCACACTGTTTTCTTCCTGACCGGTACCCAGGAACAACAGGATACCGATAGGCACATTCAATGCCCGGGAAATGCGGTGCAGCGTAGACAGGGTGACATCACGATGATTATGCTCAATCAGGGAAAGATACGAAACAGAGCAGTCGGCGAGTTCCGCCAACTTGGTCTGCGACAATCCTTTTCGGATGCGACATGTCTTAATAGCATTGCCGATATCCATTTCCACTCCTCACATACAACATCGAAACAATTGGACCGGACATCCAAGCCCGAATTCCATTAAAAATCATGGTATCAATTGTACCTGTTTCTCTCTCAGTAAAGGCTTAAAAAACTGTTAAAAAACAATGCAGTTGACTTCAATTTTTTCGCATAGTCATAATATTTCGAAGGACAATGTAAACTTTATTTAAGGAAATGGCCGTTTGGATACCTATTCAACACCAGAATAGAGCCACATCAACAGACAGCAGGGAAAATCAGGAATCAAAAACAAAAAGCGTGCATCAGCCATCTGACACACGCTCTGGATAAAAATGGCGGGGAAAAACGGCCTATAACGGGCAGGCACGCCAGACTGCCCGCCCCAGCACAGCTGCATCGGGAGGCAGACGGCGGTCCGGATAACGCAGACGGTCAGGATGGTCACAGCGCATCATCCAGATACGCTTGCCAGGCACATCACTGAAATCCAGTACCAGACGGCGGAAAAACATCTGCCCGTCATAAAAGACCGCATAGACCTTTGTATCCTGCAATGACGTATCCGCCGTATTGATCAGCACGGTACTGTCCAGCGGCAGAGTCGGCGCCATACTGTCATCAAGCACCGACAGCACACGGGCATCCTGCGGCAGGACTTTCAGCGCCATCAGGTCGTTTTTCCGGAAAACCATTTTCTCTTCATAGAGATGCTCTTCGAAACGATCATCCAGGACAGACTGACGGGTGTTCAGAATGGCAACCTGCACAAATTCATTGGATGGCAGATTGGGAATGACAGCGGGCGCTTCCTCATAAGGCCCCATCATGCCATCACCGGTCGCAAGCCAGTCCTGGGACACATTCAACGCCTTCGCCGCCGCCAGCAGATTCTGCCCTTTCAGGTATTTCGCCTTGCCATTCAGCCAACCGTTCACACTGGGCGGTTTCACACCACAGGCACGGGCAAGCTGAGCCTGCGTCATCCCCATCTTCGCCATCGCAAAGCGCAGACGGGAACCCAGAAGCGCCATATCCAGATTCTCTATCTCTGGCGCAGGTGTGACAGCAGGCACCTCGGGCGCGAACTCACACGCAAGGAGAGGAATCTCCATCGTCCTGTCCGCACCTGCCGCCAGATCCTGTTCAGCACCGGCACCCCCAGCTGATGACACCTGTTCCACGCTCTCCACGATAAGCCCCTTCTAGACAAATATCCGATAAAACAATCCAGCTATCCTAACCGACCACAACCCAAAAAGAAACCGTCACTCACCACGTTCCGGCTTATAGACAATACGCCCCTCATCCATATACTGACGCAGCGCCTTGACACCTGCCACTGGTGCGATATTCCCGTAAACAGTGATTCCCCGTGCACGCAGCGCAGCCATCCAGTCCGGTTTATAACCCTCGTCAAACCCGGTGATCTCCTCCACTTGTTTGGAAGGAACACCATAATAAACCTCTTCGATGCCCGACCAGAGGATGCCGCCCACACACATGACACAAGGCTCAGCCGTCACATACAGACGGAGATGATGGGGGCCGAGATTATAGGTACCCAGTTTTTCCTCTGCCAGACGGATGGCCTCCATCTCGGCATGGTTATGGCTGCACTGGCCATTCACGACAGCATTCGCCGCCTCAACGATGAGATTTCCCTGACGATCATAAACCACCGCTACAAAAGGACCATGCCCCCTGGCGGTATATGCCGGCATCCGTTTCTGCAGACCCAGGATAATCCGCTCCGCTTCCCTGACCTTGGCGGTATCAATGAGCCCGTTCGCAATCACATCCGCATACGCCATACTTCCTCCCAGCATTGCCATCCATACAAATACAACGGTTCCGAATAATCTTCTCATCATCCGCATACCCCTGACAGTTCAATTCTACCCTAACATTTTATAGAGACACCCTATTGAAACCATGTCAAAAACACAAATCCATCCGCTATACTGAGAGATTATACAAACTCAGGAAAACGTCATGCTCAAAGGAAAGATCTTTCTCGATATGGATGGAGTCTTTGTAGACTTCTGGACACGTGCGAAAGCGCTCTGCGGTGTTGCAGATCCAGACAGCGACACCATGTGGGAAACCCTCAACAAGATTCCGCATTTCTTTGACACGCTTGACCTGATGGACGGCGCAAAGCCGCTGTTCGATGCCCTTTATGGAAAATACGGCAAACAGTGCGAAGTCCTCACGGCGATTCCAAAACCTAAACGCCATATGCCGACATCACGGGACGACAAGCTCAGATGGATCAGACGCAACCTGTCCGATACGATTGCCATCAACATTGTCGTCATG
>CAVJQJ010000055.1:0-3510 GCA_963651715.1 Anaerovoracaceae bacterium | reverse complement strand
TCATGGAACGATCTGGCGCATGCAGTCTATGCGGCTATGGAAAAACCCCCTGTCATTGAATACTTTGAGATGCCAGCTCAACTGAAAGGAAAGTATCAGTATTTCACTGAAGCGGAGATGTCTTGGAAAGACAAGATGGGCTGTGATATCAGATTCCATACTTTGGAAGAGGGGGTAGCAGACTATATCCGAAACTATCTGATGAAAGATGATCCCCATCTGGAACAATTGGTCTGATTTGATGGATTCAATGAAAAACGGGGTAACTGAGAACAGTTACCCCGTTTTTCATTGTGTGTTGAGACTTGTTATGGATTGTTTTTTTTTGTCAAGATATTCTCTGACAATCTTGAAAACGACTGGAGAAAGCAACAGGACAGCAACCAGATTAGGAATTGCCATCAACGCATTTAACAGATCGGCAACCAACCAGATAAACTCAAGGTCGATAAAAGGAATGGTACCGAGCGGAATACTCAGAACCCATAGAAGTCTGAACCATTTGATGGATTTTACTCCGAACAGATACTGCGTGCATTTTTCGCTGTAAAGACTCCAGCCGATGATGGTTGTCAATGCAAACAAGGCGAGACTAAAACTGACAATATAGGAACCGTAACCAGGCAAAGCTCTTTCGAAAGCAATAGCAGACATTGCCGCACCGTTTTCACCACTGGTCCATGCACCGGTCACAACAATAACAAAACCAGTGACAGAGCAGATAATGATGGTATCGATGAAAGTACCCAGCATCGCAATTGTTCCCTGTCTGACGGGATCGTCAGTCTGGGCAGATGCGTGTGCGATAGGAGAACTGCCCATCCCGGATTCATTGGAAAAAATACCACGAGCAATACCAAATCGGATGGTGGCCCAGACAGTTGCCCCGGCAAAACCGCCAGTAGCGGAGGTGGAGGTGAACGCGCCAACAACAATCTGTGAAACTGCAGAAGGAATAGCAGTAATATTCATGGCAAGAATAAGCAACCCAGACCCCAGATAAACAACAGCCATGAAAGGAACGAGCTTACCAGCAACATCACCAATACGTTTAATTCCTCCAAGCAGTACCAGACCAACAAAAATCATGACGACAACACCACTGAGTATCGGATTCACGCCAAAAGTATGATCAAGAGCCTGTGCAATAGAATTCGACTGAACAGTATTTCCAATTCCAAAACCAGCCAACATCCCAAAAAGGGCAAACAGAAAAGCCAGCCATTTCCATTTTTCACCGAGACCTTTTCGGATATAGAACATTGGACCACCGATAAAATTGCCATTTGCATCCTCTTCACGGAATCTGACTGACAACAGGCATTCAGTGAATTTTGTCGACATACCAAACAATGCAATCAGCCACATCCAGAACAATGCGCCAGGACCACCAAGAAAAATAGCTGTTGCAACACCTGCGATATTGCCTGTACCGACAGTTGCCGCCAAAGCTGTCATCAAGGCATTGAATGGGGAAATATCACCAGCCTTACCATTGTCCTGACGTCCTGCCCACATCATTTTGAATGCAGGAACAATCTGTCGATGGACGATAAACTTATAGCCGAGAGTCAGAAAAATACCAGTACCTGCTAGGAGCGGGAGCAGGATCGGTCCCCCGACAATCGAGTTGATCTGCTTGATCAGTTCTTCAATAAATCCCATTGTTGTCTTCGTTATGTCAAATATCAATCAGCAGTAAATCATCAGGCAAAAGCCCTGCTTAGGCAACTTTTATGCGAAACATAACATTATACAGAAAGTAAGCTTGTTCGAAAAGAAAAGCATAGAAAACAGAACAGAAAGAGAAGTGTTGCACTAATCCTCTGCAAGACGGGTCACTTTGACGGTTTCAATGCGACGTCCATCCATAACGAGGACCTCAAAGCGGAAACCACCGAAATCAAAGAATTGGCCGACAACAGGAACGCTGCCAAGACGTTCCAGAATAAAACCGTTCAGTGTTGAGTATTCCTGATCATCATCAGTTAACCCATCTGTATTCAGGGTGTTTTCAACGCTGTAGATGTCTGTGGCACCATCGATTTCCCAAACACCAGAACTGATCTCATTGACTTCCAGCTGTTCATCTTCAGCAGGGAATTCCCCAGCAATTGCCTCAAGGATATCGATAGGAGTAACAAGTCCTTCGATGGAACCGTATTCATCAACAACAAGACCGAGTTGACCACGGATTGACTTGAAAAGATCGATTGCCTGCAATACACCAACAGCCTCTGGGAGGACAATGGCTTCATGGATACAGTCTGGAAGAATTTTCCCATGAAGGTGCAGATCATCAACAAGATCTTGTGCACGGGCAATTCCCTTGAAATTGTCCAGCTTACCGTCACAGACAGGGAAAAAACTATGGCGGATATTGCGTAGCTGTTCCTGAAGAGTATCAGCATCTTCAGAGATATCCACCCATGCAATATCATTTCTTGGAGTCATGATGGAACGAATTGAACGCTCTCCAAGAGTCAGCACACCAGAAACCATATCCCTTTCTTTTTCACCAAAGACAGGTGCCTCATCAATAACTGCTTGGGCTTCTGGTTCAAGATTCTGCGGATCTCCTTTTCCTTTCGCGCCCAAAAGATGAAGAACAGCTTCAGCAGTGCGGTCACGGAGCGGGATTTTCTTCATATGCTTCGTGATGTTGTGTCGGCCAATTTGATTGAACATTTCAATAAGAACCGAGAAGCCGATTGCCGCATACAGATAACCCTTCGGAATCTCAAAACCAAAGCTCTCAGCAATCAGTGATAGCCCGATCATCAACAGGAACGAAAGGCAAAGAACCACAACAGTCTGATGACGGTTCACAAAGTCTGTCAGTGGCTTCATCATCAACATCATGATCAACACAGCAATGACGACAGCGGCCATCATGATTGGAAGATGAGAGACAATACCAACAGCGGTAATAACTGAATCCAGTGAGAAAACCGCATCCAGCACAACAATCTGCGCGACAACAACCCAGAATCCCGGCATGACCTTCTTTTCTTCGAGATGCTCGGGCTTACCTTCAAGACGCTCATGCAGTTCCGCTGTTGCCTTGAAGAGAAGGAATACGCCACCTATGAGCAGGATAATATCCCGTCCCGAGAAGGAAAAACGATAGACACTGAAGAGAGGCTCGGTCAATGTCACCAGCCACGATAGAATCGAAAGCATGCCAAGGCGCATGACCATTGCTAACGTCAAACCAGTGATTTCTGCTTTTCCCCGTTCATGTTCGGGGAGTTTTTCCGCAAGAATGGCAATAAAAACAAGATTGTCAATACCGAGGACAATCTCAAGCACAATAAGTGTTAAAAGACCAATCCACGTTGAAGGTTCAAAAAGCCATTCCA
Organism: Anaerovoracaceae bacterium; assembly: GCA_963651715.1. Classification (GTDB taxonomy): domain Bacteria; phylum Pseudomonadota; class Gammaproteobacteria; order Burkholderiales; family Burkholderiaceae_D; genus Oxalobacter. The sequence continues at coordinate 148 of CAVJQJ010000055.1, read as the reverse complement.
TAAAATTGATAAGGTAAGAGGAAAATCTAATTATCGCAAAAACAGAGCATCGTTTCCAATGTCGCAGTTGGGAATTTTAAATACTCGATAAAAATGCCGCTCAGCATTGAAATAGGAGTACAAGTGATGGCAGGCTCCAACAAAAACG
>CAVJQJ010000054.1:0-3733 GCA_963651715.1 Anaerovoracaceae bacterium | reverse complement strand
GTCTTGACACGACCGATACGGACGAGTGTATCGGCATGGAAGCCGTTATTGAATGTATAACCAAGGTTGGCGCCAACACCCGCATAACCGAGGTTGCCGGATTTCTTGATGAACGGATCAGCCGCACCGGCATTGTAGTGGTTCCTGAAATCACCATAGCCTGTTTCAAAGAAACCGCCTGCAGAGAGCAGACCATTCGAATACCGTTTGTTGGTGCCAAGACCCGCTGTCAGATTCACGGAATTGAGATCTACATGGGAGCCTGTGTCAGTACGGGATATCCCACCACCGAGATATGCAAAGCCCTGCATACCGGTCACACCACTGGAAGCAAGGTTCTGCAGGGCGGCAACCGCAGTGTCAGTCCCCTGGTTCAGGCTGTTCAGCACAGCAATCTGAGCCATCGCAACACCATGGGTCTGTTCCTGTGCTTTGAGGGCTGGCGAGCCATTCCCCTCAGCATCAATCGTGTAGATGACATTGCCGTCTTCCAAAGAAGCTATCCCTGTGCCTTTAAGCGTCGTACCAATCGTGAAATTGGATTTCTTAGCCGTCAGGTTTTCCGCTTTCAGACTGTAATCCGCCGAGAGGTTTGCCGGTGATGTATCCAACAGTGTCATTGCATGACTGCCAGCACTTGTGACGGTTGCAAGACTATCTACCGTAAAGCCGATATTGCTCGTGTCAACCTTGGTATTGGACAGGTCATACGACCCCGTACCCAGCGTGATCAGCGTACCACCGGTTTTCCAGGTCAGCCCTGAGCCGTAGGTGATACTGTCAATTGAGCCCAGATATGATTTGAGTCCCGAATCGTCAATAGCAGCGTTCCACGTCCCAGAAACGGAAACACCCCCATTTGCCAGCGTGTAACTGTATCCACGGTCCTCTGGCAGGATCAGATTGCTTTCAGACGCCCCCGTATTGGTGACGCCGTTGAAATCAAGCAGCGTGTAGCTGGTATCGGATGAAAGCACGGTGTTGGATGTTGATGGCGCAAGGCCAGTCAAATCGAAAGAAACGCCACTCAGATCGAACTTCGTCCCTGAAAGATCGTATGGCGTGTCAGCCGCCAGTTTCAGACCATTGCCCCCCGTTGACATATCGAGCGCACCAGACTGGTGTGATCTTATCGATAGAGATAATATTGGCATCAAGGCCATTGTCATTGAAGCCAGCTCCCCATTTACCGCTGACCTCAACCGTATCGCCTGCGGTGGTGTAGGAATAAACCCGCTTGTCTGCATCAGGCAGGATCAGATTGCTATTAGACGCCCCCGTATTGGTGACACCGTTGAAATCGAGCAACCGGTAGCTGGTATTGGATGATGAAGCTGCAAGGTTGGTCAGGTCAAAGGACGTACTGCTCAGGTCGAACTTCGTATTGGTCAAATCATATGAGCTACCGGATGCCAGCTGCAGGCCGTTGCCGCCCGTTGACATATCAATCGCACCGGTTGACTGGTATGTAATCTTATCGATGGAGACAATGTTGGCATCAAGGCCAGATGTTGAAAAAGACGCATCCCATTTACCACTGACCAGCGCAATCCTGTTGTCTGCATCATCATAGTAACTGTAGCTATACACCCTACTGCTGTCAGCCAGTTTTGTGATGTGGTTATTGTCATAGCCGGAAACGGTGGCGTTATTGAAATCGAGCAGATTGAACGTTCCATTCGCCAGCAACGCATTATCGTTCAGCTCAAATGCGTTCTGCATATTGAATGAGACATTTGTGATGTTAAATGTCGTGCCATTCAAATCATAGCTGCTGTCTGCATCCAGCTTGATGCCGGTGCTACCTGTTGTCCAGTCGTAAGCAGTGGACGGACTGTAGGTGATGCTGGAGATTGTCTGCACAGCGTCCAGCCCGCCTGAGGCGGCTTGGGTATTTGCTGTAAATACGGCATTCCAGTTACCGGCAACCATCACAGAACCACTCCCCAACGTGTAGGTGAAATTACGGTTAGTGGAAAGTTGCAGATTGTTCATGTTTGTCCCGCTGACTGAGCTGTTGTTGTAATCCAGCAGCCTGAACTTTGACTGCAGCAATGTCAGCTGATCAAACGGCACCGTGAAATCAAATGTCACATTGCTCAAATCAAAGTTTGTACCCGAGAAATTGTATGAACCACTACCCAGTGTTATGTTGTTGGTTTTATCCGACCATGTGTAAGGATTAGAACGGTTATAGGTAATGCTGCTGTATGCACCAAGATCTGCAACAATCCCTCCTGCATACGTTGATGTCTTGTTTTTGACGACAGCATCCCATGTCCCAGCAACGGTCAGATCACCATTAGCGATGGTGTAGGAGAAACCGCGGGCGCTATCTGATGGTTTTGTTAAGCTGGCATTGGAAAGGTTGCTGACTGTGGCATTATTGAAATCCAGCAATGTGAATTCCGAGGTTGATGGCAAAAAACTCATCGAATCTGAGGCAACCATATTTGCCAAGCTGAAGCTCACGTTGCTCAGGTCAACATCAACACCTGTAAAGTCATATGACTTGGCTGCATCCAACTGGATGTTGGTGCTGCCAGATGACCAGTCATATGTATTGTCTGGGTTATATGCCATTGTCCCCAATGTAAAACCGACAGACACGGTACTGTCAGTTCTTGCTTCTGCCCAACTGCCGGACAGATCCAACGTTCCATTATCCGTTGTCAACCGTGATGACCAAGTACTGTTTACCTTTGGTGCATCTGCCTTGATTTCGGAAACACCCGACAGCAGTGTCATGGATGTCTTGTTGATGGGATTCAACGTGACTTTTTCAGACGTCTGATCATAGGCTGACAGATTGCTGAAATCGAATGTCAGGTTGGACAGATCAATACTCCAATCTTTAACACTGGTCGGGTAATCTGTACCAGTCACCGCCAGTGCCGTCACATCTGGATTCCAGACCACCTGATAAAAATTGATCTTACTGAATTTGTACAGACCGCCTACCTCGGAACCAGATCATGCGACTGACTGTCCCGTACTGCCGCGACTGTTGGTGGCAGAGTCCGGAAGCCTGATGTACCCTACATTGAGTGTGTTGCTGGACGTATTGAGACTTTCAGAACCTGGACTAAAGTCACTTCCCGTTGAGCCACCATAAATCATCACGCCTTGCAGGTCTGCGGATCCTGAAAGATTGATCTCATTATTACTGGCTTCACCACCAGACACACCGCCAATGATTTTGGCTTTGCTGGTACTGTGATACGTTCCCCCCGCAATATTGACGACATTGTTACTCGCTGCAGTACCCGCATAACCGCCAACTATCCGTATGTTGGATGGCAGACTGTTAGAGCACCTATCTGAATTTGTGCATCTGAACTCATTCCTGTAGATTGTGACGGTATTATTCAGGGCTTTATCTGGCTCTTGGTTACTCGAAATCTTTGCTGACTGGGCACCGTAAATATAAATATTCTCGGCATTAACAATCCCGCCATCCATCACCAGTGCATTGTTCTGCAGTGTGATTGCACCTGTCGGATCGGAATATACCGGCGCCAGATAAACACTTTGCTTCGCCTTAATCTGCGTTTTTCCTGTATCGCTGTCACGATAATCCGCTGTCTTGTCCGTCGGATTCTGATAATCCCCGAGCAGGAGCTGGTCATCTGTGAGTTTAAGATACTGTCCCCCGGTTGATTCTTTAACCTCCGTTGCTACCCTGATTGAGTCATCTGCCAGCACAGGCGTAGATGACAACGCTGCCCCCAAC
>CAVJQJ010000053.1:0-8930 GCA_963651715.1 Anaerovoracaceae bacterium | reverse complement strand
ACCAACGTAACCACCGATCGCTCCTGCACCGATAATCGTAATTTTCATTTGTTTTCCCTCTTTTTTCTCCGCATTTGGCAAGTCCAACACCCAATAGAGTCCATCGGATGGCTATGGACAATGCCCGAACCTCTAGTATACGGACAAAATGGAAAAAATAAAGTAAAACCATGGCGTAAAAATGCCATTTGTGGGATTTTTCCTGATAAATTCCATCAGAAAACCAGAGATTCAGGATAAAAGCCGCTGAAAACGCTTATTCCTCGAGGGAAACAGGTTCTTCCATCGGCCTGAAAATAGACTGCAGATCCTCTGCGGTAATCTGGAACTGGCCAGCCTGTCCCGGCGTCGATGACAGCATCGCATCTGCCAGACGGTGCTTGCGGCGCTGGAGGCGTTGGATCTGTTCTTCCAAGGTTCCCCTGGCAATCAGGCGGTAAACAAACACCGGCTTATCCTGACCGATACGCCATGCACGGTCGGTCGCCTGATCCTCAACAGCAGGATTCCACCATGGGTCGTAATGGATGACGGTATCCGCCGCCGTCAGGTTTAGTCCGACCCCCCCAGCCTTCAGGCTGATCAGGAACACCTTGACCTCACCTTCCTGGAAACGTCTCACCGTCCCGGCACGGTCCACCGTCTCACCGGTCAACAGCTCGTATTTGACACCCCGCAGGATCAGTTCATGCTCAATCAATGTCAGCATGCTGGTGAACTGGGAGAACACAAGGATATGCCTGTCTTCGAGCAGCAACTCGGTAAGCATCGACATCAGCTCGGCCAGCTTGGCGGATGCGTTGGTCTTACGGTAACTGCCTTTCAGCAGACGAGGATCACAGCAGACCTGCCGCATTTTCAGCAGCGCTTCCAGGATGATCATCTGGCAATGGGCAATACCCAGTTTTGCGATTTCCTCCTGCACCTTGCGGTCCATCAACTCACGCACGGTCTCGTAGATCTGCCGCTGGGTGGCACCGAAGTCCACATAACGGACCATTTCCGTCTTCATCGGCAGTTCTTTCGCCACGCGGTCTTTCGTCCTGCGCAGCAGGAATGGACGGATCCGACGGTTGAGCAGCTGCTGTTTTGTCACATCACCAGAACGTTCAATTGCATGACGGTAGGTGCTGTTGAACGATTTCTCGTTTCCCAGCATCCCAGGCAGCAGGAAATGGAACTGTGACCACAGCTCTCCCAGATGGTTTTCAAGCGGTGTGCCCGTCAGGCACAGACGATGCAGCGCATGCAGACGGGATGCCACCTGAGCTGCTTTGGAACGGTTGTTCTTGATGTACTGCGATTCATCCAGAATCAGCATATGGAACTCATGCTCCAGCAGTTTTTCCTCATCACGGGGAAGGAGCGCATACGTCGTGAGCACGATATCGGCACCATCAATCTCACCGAAACGGCGGACACGGTCCTTGCCATGCAGCAGCAGGACATTCAGCGTGGGGGTAAAGCGCTCCGCCTCATCCTGCCAGTTCCCCATCAGACTGGTCGGCGCGACAATGAGCGCTGGCTTTGTCAGACGGCCGGATTCCTTTTCCAGCAGGACATGGGACAGTGTCTGCAATGTCTTCCCCAACCCCATATCATCTGCCAGGATCCCAGCCAGGGAATATTCTCGCAGGAACTGCATCCAAGAGAGCCCCTCAACCTGATAGTCACGCAGGGAGGCCTTCAGGGATTCCGGTGGTTTCACCGCAGAGACCCCGTTGAACGACAGCAGTTTGCGCCCCATCTCAATCAGTGGACCGGCATTGATCCACTGCAGTTTCACCGCATCCGCCAGCTCTGCCAGACGGGTGGAATCCAACCGATGCATGGTGATGGCGGTCTGGTCAGGTTCCAGATAATACAGTTCGCCCAGGATCTTCAGGATGGGACCGATCATTCCCCAAGGCAACGCGACACGGCTCTTGTCCGGCAGGGTCGCCAGGACGGTATCCTTGGCATCGTGTTTATCCAACGCACTGAATTCAAAACTTTCAGGAAAACGCTGCAGCAGTGGCACCAGCAACGGGAAGAGCGGGTAATGGTGTCTGCCCACCACAACCCCAAGCTCCAGCAGGAACTGGTCACGGCCATCTTCCCCCTCTTTCACGCCGACATCGGCATACCAGCGCTTGATTGCCTGCATGTTGTAGCGGAAATCAGGCGATTTGGTGACCTGCCATCCCTCAGAACGGAGCGCAGGCAGGTCGTCCTGAGTGAAACGCATCCAGTCTGCGGCGGAATCCATCGCCAGAGTTCCCGGCAGCATCCGCAGGGGAAACTCCGTCTCAAGTGGCGGACGGAATCCCGTCTGGAGCAGCGCATCGGCACACGCCTCTTCCATCATCTCATCACGGACGATACGTTCGATACCGCCATCGTCCGCGGTCCTGATGATCGGCATCCTGGAACCGTAATAGACCACACGGTCCTCGTACTTGAATGAGAGCTGGGCATAATCGAACCAGACCGGCGCCTCAGACTCGCTGTAGAAATGCGGACGGCATCCCAGATGCAGGACCGGTTCCGGAAACACATCATCGTAAACGGTTTCCTTCAGCTCCTGAGGCAGCGGAATCATCTCCTCAAGTCCCTTTTCCATCATCAGACGTGCAACACCCTGACGGTTACGGACAGAGACAACCGGCATATGGATCGCCAGCTGATGGATATCCATCAGGTGCACCCCAGTCATCTTTTCAGGCAATGTCAGCCTGCCTGTGGACAGGTTGTCAATATACCATGCAGGTTCTGTCGGCAGGATATAGTCGATCACACCGGACGAACGGCGCTTGGTAACCGGCTCGGCAAACTGCCAACGCAGCCGCAGGGAAGTTCCCGCCTCCTGCCAGAAAAGCTGTGCACCACGGTCCTCAGACACTTGTAACGGAAAGAAAAGTCCTCTACCGATGTCTTCCTGCGCATTCGCCCAATACAGCGCGCCACGTGCAGTCAGTTTCCCAATCAGACGGTCGCCAAGCTCACCCTGCGGAATCGCCACAACATTGCTGGAAGGCGGCATACCGCAGACCAGGGATGCAAACAGCCTGACAGCATCCACATCCTCATCCCGAAGATAGGCAGGTTTCTCAGACAGCAGGGCATTCAGATCGGTCACCGCACGGATGCCCGCAAAACCACCGGCAGGTTTCATCCGCGCACGGCAGAGATTCATGAAAATCCGACGGTCGGTGGGATCAGGTGAAAGGATGAACAGCAGATGTTCTGAGGAATCGTTTTCGAGCGCTTTTTCCGCCAATGCCTCAGGGGAATCCGGATGCACTGTGGTGTACAATTTCTGGACCCAGCCCGGCAATGGCGAATTCGCCAACGCATCCCGGCTCTGCAGTTCGTTCTGCCGGACAATCGCCAGCAACACCGCGCTCACATGATGACAGTTCAACACCTCAGGACAGGAGCAGGTCCCTTGGAACTGAATGCCTGATGTCGTGGATTTGATGAAGATGTTCTGTTGGTACGATGTATTGGCAGACTCGTTCACCTTGGACCGGATCAGATTGCCCGACCGCTGGATCTGGACGACCCGCTTTTTCTGGGCATAAGCGAGCCCAAGCGAGTAGGACTTCTGGTCAAACTGCCGTTTGATATCGTCCAGGGTGAATTTCATTTTGCCAAGCGTAGCCATACAAACCGTTTTCTTGAAAAGCAAAGTAGTCCATTATGACCCATCTACCGCGAAAAAGTAATAGTCTTTGCCCCAGAAAAAAACCGCAGATTTCCAATCCAGGCTGAAAGGAACCGGTTGGAAACGCCCCGGACGACTGGCAAAACTCCCGCATTTCCCTATCCGCAATCTGATAAGATGTGTCGCATTGACAAGAAAAGGAACTCAACATGGACGTCTTTGAACTTTCCTCCAGACGCTTTACCACCAAGCACTACGATCCGGTCCGGAAAATCTCCAATGCAGACATTGCAAAACTCAAGGAAATCCTGCGGCTGACCCCATCCGCCATGAACAGCCAGCCATGGCATTTCATCTTTGGCTCCAGCGATGAGGCGAAAGCCCTGATCCGCCCAGCCGTTGCGGAATTCAACTGGGCAAGAACCGATGACTGTTCCCATTTCGTCGTGCTCTGCATCAAGGAAAACCTGGACAGCACCTATCTCAGCAGCGTCATTGAGCAGGAAGATAAAGACGGCCGGTTCCCAGATGAAACAACCAAGCAGACCCGTCTCAGCAAACTGCAGGCCTACGTTGACGCTTTGTGCAGAAAAGGCAGGCTGGATGCATGGAAAACCCATCAGGCTTATCTGGCGATGGCATCCCTGCTTTACGGTTCCGCCAGCCTCGGCATCGACTCCACCGCAATCGAAGGCTATTTCCCGAAAAAACCGGATGAAATCCTCGACCTGCCCGCCAAAGGCCTGCGCAGTGTCGCGATTGTCACATTGGGCTATGGCGCTCCGGATGATGACAATGCTTCCCGACCAAAATCCCGACTGTCCCCTGAAGTCATCTTCAGCAACCTGGATTAAGCTGTACCGACATGCCATCACTTTCAATTGAACAGCGTCTGGCGGCAGAACTTGCCACCAGTGTCAGACAGATTGACGCCGCCATCGCCCTGCTGGACGAAGGCGCGACCGTCCCATTCATCGCACGTTACCGTAAAGAAGCCACCGGCGGGCTTGACGACGGACAATTGCGCCTGCTTCAGGAACGCCTTGTCTATCTCAGGGAACTGGAGCAGCGCCGGCAGACCATTATTGAATCCATTACCGCCCAGCAGAAGATGACACCCGCCCTGCTGGCTGCCATTGACGCGGCAGAGGAAAAATCCCAACTCGAAGACCTTTACCTGCCTTACCGTCCAAAACGCAGGACCAAGGCAAAACTGGCCACCGAGGCAGGCCTTGCAGAACTGGCGGACAAACTGCTGGCAGACCCGGCACTAGATCCAGAGAATGCAGCCACAGCTTATCTGCGTGCACCTTTCTCAACCGCTGACGGTGACAATCCCGGCGTACCTGATACCAAAGCAGCACTGGATGGCGCCCGCCAGATTCTGATGGAACGTTTCTCAGAAGATGCCGACATCTTGGCAGCTGTTAGACGCTATCTGAACGCACATGGCGTATTGGAAGCAAAGGTCATCGAAGGCGCTGAAGAAAAAGACCTGCGTTTCACTGACTACTATGATTATGCGGAGTCCATCAACAGCATCGCGTCACACCGTATGCTGGCGGTCCTGAGAGGCAGACGTGAAGAGGTGCTGGCGGTCCGCATCCGGCTGGATAGTGAAGCCGAGCCACAGAAATGGAGCGATCCACCGAATCCCTGCGAGACTTTGATTGCACAGGGTGCGGGTATTGAGAACCGTGAACGCCCTGCTGATGCATGGCTGATGAATGCTGTCCGCTGGACATGGCGTGTCCGGATATTCCCGCACATCGAGACTGAACTGCTCACCACACTCCGCGAAAAGGCTGAGGATGAAGCCATCTCCGTCTTTGCAAAGAACCTGCGTTCCCTGCTGCTGGCGGCACCTGCTGGGCATAAGGTCACGATGGGGCTTGACCCCGGCATCCGTACCGGTGTGAAAGTCGCGGTGGTTGACCCTACCGGCAAAGTCCTGGCAACAGAGACCGTTTATCCGCATCAGCCCCGCAATGACTGGCAAGGCGCACTCCGTACCCTGTCACAGCTCGTTGAACGCTACAACATCGAACTGATTGCCATCGGCAACGGTACCGCTTCCCGGGAAACCGACAAGCTGGCGCGTGAACTCACCGCGCTTTATAAAGACCGCAGCATCGTCAGCATCGTGGTTTCCGAGGCTGGCGCCTCGGTTTACTCCGCCTCTGAATATGCCGCCAATGAACTGCCTGACATGGATGTTTCCCTGCGTGGCGCTGTCTCGATTGCACGCCGCCTACAGGATCCTTTGGCAGAACTCGTCAAGATTGAACCGAAATCCATCGGTGTCGGGCAGTACCAGCACGATGTCGCCCAGACACGGCTGGCACGCTCACTGGATGCAACTATTGAAGACTGCGTCAATGCCGTCGGCGTGGATGTGAACTCTGCATCCGTTCCCCTGCTGACACGTGTTTCCGGATTGACCGCGGGTATTGCAGGCAACATCGTCCGCTACCGCAATGAAAACGGTCCATTCACCGACCGCAGATGTCTCATGGACGTCCCACGCTTCGGCGCCAAGACATTTGAACAGTCAGCCGGCTTCCTGCGCATCACCCAAGGAGACAACCCTCTGGATGCCTCTTCTGTCCATCCAGAATCTTATGGTCTGGTCTCCTCCATGCTGGACGACCTCAAGACAGATATCCATCAGATTCTAGGCAACACCGATATACTCAAGCGCATCCGCCCTGAACACTATGCCAACGAACAGTTCGGCGTTCCAACCGTCAGGGATATCCTGAGTGAGCTGGAAAAACCGGGGAGGGATCCACGCCCTGAATTCGTCTATGCGAAGTTCAAGGATGGTATTGAGACACTGGATGACCTTGAGACAGGCATGATTCTTGAGGGCGTTGTCACCAATGTGACGGCTTTCGGGGCTTTTGTGGATATCGGTGTCCATCAGGATGGACTGGTCCATATCTCCGCCCTGTCAGACCGATTTGTCTCCGACCCATACCAGATTGTCAAGACCGGACAGCTCGTCAAGGTCAAGGTCCTGGATGTCGATGTCCGACGCAGACGCATCGCCCTGTCGATAAACCTCAACGATGAAACCGCACCGGCAGATACCCGTACTGCCAAGGCATCCACCTGGAAACATCAGGCACACAGGCCACAGCCAAATGACAGACAGGCTGGTGGTGGCAGCGCCATGGCGGCGGCATTTGCACGATTGAACCAGTCAAACGGAAGACGCCGATGACAGCACGACAGAACCTCATCATCGCCATTACCGGTGCCAGTGGCGCCATCTATGGCATCAACCTGCTGAAACTGCTGCAGGACATCCCGGAAATTGAAACCCATCTGGTCATCTCGGATGCCGGGAAGAAAACCATTGTCCATGAAACCGGATTGACGGTTGAGCAGGTTGAATCCCTTGCTGACCACGTTTACAGCCAACAGGACATCGGCGCAGCGATTGCCAGCGGTTCTTTCGAGAGCTGTGGCATGGTTGTCGTCCCCTGTTCCATGCGGACACTGGCGGCGGTTGCAAACGGATTCTGCGACAATCTCATCACCCGCGCAGCGGATGTCATCCTGAAAGAGCGTAAGATATTGGTATTGATGACACGCGAAACGCCTTTAAACCTCGCTCATCTCAGGAATATGGCATCTGTTACTGAAATGAATGGTATCATCTTCCCTCCTGTGCCATCCTTCTATGACCATCCGCAGAATATTGATGCAATGGTGAATCAGACTTTGAGAAGGGTAATGGCGCTTTTTCGCATCAACGATGGCAGGCTCATAACCTGGAAGGGTCTGTCGGATTAATCCTCACAAAGGAATTATGGCAGCAAATAGTGGTAAACGCGCCGAATGGGGTTCACGCATCGGCTTCATTCTGGCCGCAGCAGGCTCAGCGGTTGGGTTGGGCGACATCTGGAAATTCCCTTATATGGCAGCACGCAACGGTGGTGGCGCTTTCCTCGTCATCTATCTTGCCGTTGCCCTGACCTTCGGGATGGCATTGATGACCGGTGAGATCGCCATGGGCGCCATCACCAAGAAAAGTTCTGTCGGTGCTTTCGAAAAACTCGGTGGTAAACGCTGGAAAATCTTCGGCTACCTCGCCACCATCGTTCCATTCATGATCCTGTCGTTTTACAGTGTTGTCGGTGGATGGACAATCGCTTATTTCTTCAAATTCGCTTCCGGCTCACTCGACACATCAGACGGCCCTCTCCTGACAAAAATGTTTGAAGGCTTTGTTGCGAGCCCGGTCGAACCGATTTTCTACCATTTCCTGTTCATGGCCGTCACGGTCGCCATCATTCTGATGGGTATCCAGAAAGGCATCGAACGCTGCTGTAAATACCTGATGGTCTGCCTGCTGGGCATCATCGGCCTGCTGATTGTCAGGGTCCTGACCCTGCCAGGCGCTATCGACGGCATCCAGCTCTATCTGCAGCCGGATTTCTCCAAAGTCACCGGCAAGATGCTGATCGATGTGATTGCAACAGGATTCTTCTCGATGTCGATCGGGATGGGCATCATGGTCACCTATGGCTCCTATGCAGGCGATAACATCTCCTTGCACCGTACGGCTGTCCAGGTCATCGGCATCACCACCACCATCAGCTTCATGTGCGGTCTGATGGTCCTGCCTGCGATTACCGTGTTTGGCATTGAACCCCAGGCAGGTCCCGGCCTGACCTTCATCTCCATGCCAGCCGTCTTCAATCAGATGCCTGGTGGCCTGATCTTCGGAATCCTGTTCTTCTTCCTGCTGTTCGTTGCGGCGATTTCTTCCTCGGTCTCCATCCTGGAAGCTGTCATCAGTTTCTTCGTGGACGAATGGGGCTGGAACCGTACCCGAGCAACCATCGTACTCGGTCTGATTGAATTCACTCTCGGCGCTGCGGCATCTCTGTCTTTCGGTCCATGGTCTGATTTCCTCATCTTCGGCAAGAACATCTTCGATTTTCTGGATTTTGCCAGCTCCGCCATCATGATGCCAATCGTTGCGATTGCCTCCGCAATCCTGCTGGGTTGGAAAGTCTGGCCAATCTTCACCAAACGCCTGGTGGGAAACAATCTTCATCCATGGTGGCTGAAAGCGCTGAAACCTTTCTTCCGCTTTGTTGTGCCAGCAATCCTGGTCATCATCCTGCTGCAGAACGTCCTGTAAGCCTGCAGGCAGACACAGCCATAGGGAGCCCCCTCTGAAACGGAAAAACCGCCTGTTGATGCAGGCGGTTTTCTTTTTGTCATAAGAAAACCCCCAGCTAAGCTGGGGGTTCCAAAAAGCTTACAG
>CAVJQJ010000052.1:0-7671 GCA_963651715.1 Anaerovoracaceae bacterium | reverse complement strand
AAGTATTCTGTTTTTCCATCCTTTTCAATGCGGATCAGGCCGTGGACATCCGTATCAAATCCTGGGAAACGGCTGTTGAAGTCGCGTGCGAATTTCAGGTAATCAACAATGGTCTTGTTGAACCGTTCGCCAGGAATCAGCAGTGGAATACCGGGAGGATAAGGTGTCAGCAGGATTGATGTGACGCGACCTTCCAGATCATCAATGGAAACACGTTCAAATTCACGGTGAACCAGCTTCGCATAGGCATCAGAAGGTTTCATCGCAGGTTTCATGTCAGACAGATACATTTCCGTGGTAAGACGTGCGACATCATGTTCACGGTAATAGTCATGAATTTGCTGGCAGAGATCCCGTAGTCCCATGCGTTCATAGCGGGGATGGGCCGCTGCGAATTCAGGTAAGACACGCCAGATTGGCTGGTTCTTGTCATAGTCATCCTTGAACTGCTGTAGAGAAGCAACGAGTGTGTTCCAGCGGCCCTTGGTAATACCAATCGTGAACATGATGAAGAAACTGTACAGCCCGCATTTTTCAATGATGATGCCGTCTTCCGCGAGGAAAGTCTTGACAATAGAGGCAGGAATGCCGGTTTCCTCAAAATCACCGGTTAGTGAAAGTCCTGGGGTGATGATTGTTGCCTTGATGGGGTCCAGCATATTGAAGTTCGGAGCAATGTCCTTGAAGCCGTGCCAGTTGTCTTCCGCGTTCAGAATCCAGTCATCGCGTTCCCCGATATCATTTTCTGAGAATTCCTCTGGTCCCCATACCTGGAACCACCAGTCATCGGCAAATTCATTGTCGATTTTCTTCATGGCACGGCGGAAATCAAGCGCCTCAAGGATGGACTCTTCAACAAGGGCTTTACCGCCAGGTGCTTCCATCATGGCGGCAGCCACATCGCATGATGCGATGATGGCATACTGTGGCGATGTGGAAGTATGCATCAGGAAGGACTCATTGAAAGTGCTCTTGTCCAGTTTCACTTCTTCGGATTCTTTGACAAGAATCTGAGAGGCTTGAGATAGACCTGCTAGCAGCTTATGAGTGGACTGCGTGGAAAAAATCAGTGATTTCTGGGCAGATTTGCTATGGGCCCCAATAGCGTGCATATCCTGATAGAAATCATGAAAACAGGCATGCGGTAGCCAGGCTTCATCGAAATGCAGGGCGTCAATCTTGCCGTCAAGCATCGATTTGATAGTCTCATCGTTATAGATAATCCCGTCATAAGTCGATTGGGTGATGGTCAGGATGCGTGGTTTCTTGTTCGGAAGATTTTTGGTGAAAGGATTTGCATCAATCTTTTTCTGGATTGATGCAAAATCGAATTCAGATTTTGGAATTGGACCAATGATGCCGTAATGGTTTCTTGTTGGCATCAGGAAGACAGGAACTGCCCCTGTCATGATGATGGCATGCAGGATGGATTTATGGCAGTTGCGGTCGACCACAACAATATCATTGTTGGCAATCATTGAGTGCCAGACAATCTTATTGGATGTTGAAGTCCCATTCGTGACGAAATAGCAATGGTCCGCATTGAAGATACGGGCGGCATTCAGTTCGCTTTTGGCGACAGGACCGGTATGGTCAAGTAATTGGCCAAGCTCTTCCACAGCATTGCAGACATCGGCACGCAGCATATTTTCGCCAAAGAACTGATGGAACATCTGGCCGATAGGGGATTTCAGGAATGCAACGCCACCAGAATGTCCTGGACAATGCCAAGAGTAAGATCCATCCTGTGCATACTCCATCAGTGCGCGGAAGAATGGAGGGGCAAGTCCATCCAGATAGGTCTTTGCCTCGCGGATGATATGTTTTGCGACAAACTCTGGCGTATCCTCGAACATATGGATGAAACCGTGCAGTTCCCGTAGTAGGTCGTTTGGAATATGCCGGGATGTCCGGGTTTCACCATAGAGGTAAATTGGAATATCTTCGTTTTTCGCGCGGATTTCTGTGACAAAAGAGCGGAGTGGCTTAAGTGCCTCATCCACTTCGGCAGCAGTGCCACTGCCAAATTCTTCATCATCGATTGAAAGGACGAAAGCTGAGGCACGGGATTGCTGTTGGGCAAACTGGGAAAGGTCACCGTAGCTGGTGACGCCAAGAACCTCCATGCCTTCATCCTCAATTGCCTGTGCAAGTGCACGGATGCCGAGACCAGAAGAATTTTCTGAACGGTAATCTTCGTCAATAATGACGATAGGAAAGCGGAATTTCATCGCTAACCCCCATTGAAAACTGTGGAAAAAAACAGAAATCCATTGGATTCTGCCGTGTTTTTCTGAAGATTTGTTGTGCCAGAAAAATTGAACGGATTATAACGTTATCCCGAAGTTCCGCAGGGTAGAAAAAGTCAATTTTTTCGATAAAGGACGCTAATACAACAAACTGAAAAATATCACGGAAGTGTATTGTAAAAGTCTACCTATCGGAAATCCCATGGAATATTCCATCCTGCGTGTGAACAGGACGAAATGAGACATATATAAGTTTTTTATGCCGCTTGAATAATGGACAGGTTAAAAGCGGTGTTTGATGCCAACACTGAATTGGTTGATGCTGTCATCGGTGTTTTTTGATGAGGAAGGCAACTTATCCTGATCGTATTCGGTATGTGAGAAAGCACCATACAGAGAAGTATTTTCAGAAACATCATGAGAGTAACCGAAAGTAATCGTCTTCATGTCTGCGGGATCATCATTGTTTGTGGATGCGCCATCTTTTTCATTCTGCATCTGCAGATAATCCACGCTGGTGTTGAAATGATGTTTTCCCTTGTCGTAGCCAAAGCCTAGATGCCATACATCCCGGTCAGAATTGGACTCAATCAGTCTAGGATTCAGGGAGGATTTATTTTTACCGTTATCCTTTCCAATCATGTCGCGCTGTTCTCCGGAGCGGTCATTTTCTTTTCCATAAGACATTTCGATACGGGAATTGCCAATGGCATAACCATTGCCGGATGCAGGTGTTTTCTTATTGTCAGCGAAAGAACCGCCTAAGGCCCTTTGAATATCCGTTTCGTACTTCTTGTGTTCAGGTGACGGTATATCGAGGACAGGTGGGACAGAGGGGGCTTTCGTAGAAGTACCTGAGGATACAGTTTCACTGTGGTTTATGGTTTCTTGAGAGGGTTGCGTTTCAGGGATAAAAGGTCTTTTCTGAGTCCAGTCATGATGTTTCCCGTTTTGCTGCCGTTTTGTGTGCTGTTGTATGACCGTTTTCTTTCGGATGGATGGATTGTTTTTCTGAACGGTCGCGCCAATAACAGGAGTCCCTGTTCCCAGTAAAAGTGACAGGATGAATGAAATGGTCACCGACAGTTTGGAATTGGCATTCGGTTTCATGGTATCAACGATGAATGATTCCACAGAAAATCAACAGGATTCAGTGTTTGATTTCAGGCTCTCCGAAAATACAGGATCTTAAAGATGCATCAACCTTCAGGACTTTTCTATTCAGTTTCTTCCAATGGCGTTCCAGTTTTTTATGTCCTAATGAAGAAAACCAACGGGACAGTGGAATGGCTTCTGCCCCCCCTAAACCGTCAATCATCATCAAGTGGATACCCTCTGGACGCTCTTGGACAACAATGTTTGAGACCTGCATGTCACATAATGAAATATTCCATTTGAGAATATAATCGTGCAGTTTGATGAAGGCGGCATTCAATTGGGAACGCTGTTTATCAGTGAGCCCCTGTTCGATATAGTTTCCCAGTGTTGGTGCAGGTTCATCTGAGTCAGGATGGAAGGTGATGAATTCCTGCTCAATGCCGACGAATCCATCCTGTTTGACAGTTCCGTAAAAACGGGGAATATGATCGAAAGGAATATTGTTTTTAGTCAGGTACTGGTAGTACTCAATTTCCCTCAAAGTCTGTTTTGATTGTTGCTTGGGACTGAGCTTGACCATCCTTGTCGGATTCTGTGGATTGCGGTAACACTTCCGTTCGGATCCGCCACCAATAAAAGGCCATGTTGTGTAATCAGTCATTGCTAAATAGAGAAACAGGATTGGGTAAATTCAAGTCAATATGGTAAAGCATAGTCAGGGTGTAACTCTAAATAGAAAGCTTCCAGATAAAGTGGCTGTTGTTTTTCGGGGAAAAAGAATTCACTCGGATTCATCACCTTTGGTGGCGGTTTTTCTTGTGCTGTCAAGGAAACTCAATGGTAACAGATTGATCAGGAAGGAAATACCGACACCAATCAGCGTATCCAGAATACGGTTGGATGCAAATTCCGTGATACTCACATCACCACCATGGGTAATCGTCACACTGAGGAATGCAATACAGGTGATGTTGGTCAAAGTGCTGTTTTTCAGGAAATCGATGAGGATCTTTGCCCCCGGGAAAAGCCCGTTATCTTCCCATCCGATAGGAATCCTTGCTTTTCGAATGAAATGGGCCAGACACATCAGTGGAGCGATACATGCGGTTATCAACGCATAGCGCAGGATAGGGCGGCTGATGATGAAATAGAATCGGGTCAGATAAAGGATTGCCATTCCTGTCAGACCGCCGATAAGCGTTCCGACAGTGCGGTTCAATCCGACACGGACAGTACTCCTGATTTCAGATTGCACGCAGATAACCGCAGCAATTCCTGCATAAAAAGGAATACCAGTGCCGATATCGAAGATTTCATACAGAAGGCAACAGATGAAAACAGAGATTGTTGCCCTGATGATGACCTTGCTGTTCATAAACCCCTGAAAAATAAACTAGGGGTATATCATATTCTGAAAATCTGAAACGACTCTTGACCTATGCTTTCTTTTCAGATTTGAATGAAGAAAAAAGTCTTAAAAATCAATCCTTGACCTGATATGGGTCATCAAATCCAAGCTGTCCAAGAATTTCTGTTTCAAGAGCTTCCATTTCCTCGGCTTCAGCATCTTCAATATGGTCATAACCTTGGGCGTGCAGAGTACCATGAATGACAAGATGGGCGGCATGTTCAAGCAGCGTTTTCTGTTGCTCTTTAGCTTCTCTGAGCAGGACATCTGTGCATAAGACGATATCAGCACTGGCTGAGGTAGTGTTCCCATCAGTTTGAGCATTTTCCTGCGCATTCTCTTGTAGTTCTGGTGGCAGGAAATCGATGTCATCCTCATAAGGAAAGGTCAGGACATTGGTCGCATAGTCTTTACCACGGTAAGCATGGTTTAATGCAAGACCTTCTTCTGCATCAACAAAACGGATGGTGATGGTTGCTGGCATCTGCAATGCCGATTGAACCCATCGCCTGATACGCCATCTAGGGAGTTCATTCTTCAGCCGGTCATCGGGGTACTGGACTGACAGTGAAAGTTTGAAACGGTTCATTTAATTCTCCCAGGGATTGAACAGGTTATTCTGCCTTGCTTTCGGACACGTTTTCTTCTGACAAACGTTCACGTTTATTGCGTTCACGGCGCGCAGCTTGGCGTTTTTCAGCATGTTCATAGGCATCGACAATACGGGCAACTAATGGATGACGGACAACGTCTGCACTGTTGAATTCAGAAAATGCAATACCCCGGACATCTTTCAGGATACGCATGGCATCCACCAAACCACTTCTCTGGTTGTGTTGAAGGTCAATCTGGGTGACGTCGCCGGTAATGACTGCACGGCTGCCAAAGCCGATTCGGGTCAGAAACATCTTCATCTGTTCCGGTGTTGTGTTCTGTGCCTCATCCAGGATAATGAAAGCATTGTTGAGGGTTCTACCACGCATGTAGGCCAGCGGTGCGATTTCAATCGTCTGCTTTTCAAAACATTTCTGAGTTCGTTCAAAACCGAGCAGATCATAGAGGGCATCATAAAGGGGACGCAGATAAGGATCTACTTTCTGTGCAAGATCGCCAGGCAGAAAACCTAGCCGTTCGCCCGCTTCAACAGCAGGTCGGGTCAGGATGATTCTCTGAACGGCATCACGTTCCATGGCATCGACAGCGCATGCGACAGCAAGATAGGTTTTACCCGTACCTGCAGGTCCAACACCAAAGGTAATGTCGTGTTCAAGAATCGATTTCAGATATTGAACCTGTCGAGGAGTGCGTCCACGGAGATCTGTCCGTCTTGTCTTCAGGATTGGGGTCGTCAGTTCTGCTTCGGCAAATGCTGATGCAGATACACCTGCTTCAAGATTCTTTGTCAACGCCCGATGTTCAACTAAAGCAAGCTGGATATCGTTAGTCTGGATTGGGGAATCAGAAATAGCATAAAAATCCTCAAGTATCTGTAGTGCGGTACCGGCATTTGTACCTTTCAGAATGAAATTTCCTCCTCGTCTTGTGATATCGACATCCAAAGCAGAGGATATCTGACGGAGATTTTCATCCAGAGGACCGCATAAGTTGGATAAACGTTCATTATCCGGAGGTTCTGGAGAATAATGCAGGGTATTGGGATTTTCTTTATTCTTGCTGCTCACAGTAATCCTTTCCTGAGGATGACACCATAGACGATATTGTAGCGTGCTGAGACAAAGCTTTTAACATCATCAAGGATTCCAGTCAGTCCGCGAATTTGCCTCTAAGAGAGAAATTGACAGATTCTGTTATGTGGACATTTCTCAACTGCCCAATGTAATCTGATGCATTGCCTTCCACAGGAATATGGACGACACGGTTATTGTCAGTTTTACCCTGGACAGAATGGGAATCTCGGTGGGAAACCTGCTCAATCAGGACTTTCTGGGTACTGCCAACCATAATCTGGTTGTAGTGTCTGGTATGTTCGTCAATTTTTGCCTGTAAGATTGCAAGCCGTTCTTTTCGGACTTCCAGCGGTGTGTCGATGGTTAATGATGCGGCAGGCGTCCCGGGTCTTGGACTGTACAGGAAGCTGAAACTGTTATCAAAGCCGACATCATCGATGAACTTCATCAGCGCGTTGAAATCTTCGTCTGTTTCTCCAGGGAAACCAACAATAAAGTCACTTGAGACGAGAAGGTCTGGGCGGATTGCCTTCAGGCGTCTGATGATGGATTTATATTCCAATGCTGTATACCCTCGCTTCATGGCGGCTAGGATGCGGTCAGAACCATGCTGCGCCGGGAGATAGAGATGGCTGACAAGCTGGGGAATCCTTTCATAAGCATCGATAAGGCGTTTTGTGAATTCACGGGGATGACTGGTCACATAACGGATACGCTCAATGCCGGGAATTTCAGCAATATACTCTAACAGCATTGCGAAATCGGCGGTGCCTCCATCTTCCATAGCCCCTCTGTAGGCGTTGACATTCTGACCAAGCAGGGTGATTTCTTTGACTCCCTGTACAGCCAGTTCGGCAATCTCAGTTAAAACGTCTTCAAACCCTCGGGAAATTTCAGTGCCACGTGTGTAAGGCACGATACAGTAGCTGCAGTATTTGCTGCATCCTTCCATAATGGAGACGTAAGCGGTGACACCTTCGACTCTTGCTGGTGGGAGATGGTCAAATTTTTCAATTTCTGGAAAGCTGATATCCACCTGTGGGTTCCCTGTTTTCTCAAAGGCTCGGATCATTTCTGGTAGCCGGTGGAGTGTCTGCGGTCCAAAGACAAGGTTCACATAAGGGGCTCGCCGGATGATGGATTGGCCTTCCTGAGAGGCAACACAGCCAGATACTGCAATCAGTACATCTGGTCGTTCTTTTTGAATCTGTTTGAATCGTCCAAGGTC
>CAVJQJ010000051.1:0-3477 GCA_963651715.1 Anaerovoracaceae bacterium | reverse complement strand
CAGAGCCTTACAGGCGATATGAAGAACCACCGGCTATGCCGGTGGGTAGCTTTTGCCAGTATTCGTAAGCAGACTACTTTTCATCTGTTTTGGAATGGACTAAGATAGATATGTCTCTTTGAGACAGATGGATATTCTTCAAAAGACCGTCATTGCATTTTTCCCGATGGCGGTCTCTTTTTGTCTGCAGATTGTCGGATACGAAAAAAGCCAGGGATTGTTCCCTGGCTTTTTTATGGGGGGGTATCGGTTGGCATCAGCGTTTTGGATGGTCTGCTGGATGCTGGGGATAAACCGGGAAATCTGGGCAATAAAAAACCCGCATCAAGCGGGTTGTTTCTTTGCGGATCTATGGTGCCCACGGAGGGATTTGAACCCCCACACCTCGCGGCACATGGACCTGAACCATGCGCGTCTACCAATTCCGCCACGTGGGCATTTTTCCAGATTGTCAGTCCTGCAGTGCAGAACGAGGTTGCTATTATATAGACTATTTCGGTTGTGTCTATGTTTTTCATCTGCGATTGAAGGGAATAAGATAGAAATGTCTCTTTGAGACACATCAAGAACCTTGTTCGTTAAAGGACTGCCATTGCAGTTTCCCGATGACGGTCCCTTTTTTGGCACAGTCTGCCACAGATGGAAAAAGCCAGGGATTGCTCCTTGGCTTTCTTTGTTTTTCAGACCGCGTCATGAAATTGGGGAATGGTCATCTGCCATGGTGAGAGCCCATATGCATACTATCGTGTGTCATATGCATGGAGTTGTGTTTCATGGGCATGCTGTCATGCTTCATGTGCATCTGATCGTGCCCCATATCCATCTGATGATGCATCGGTGTGGCCGTTTCTTTAGGTTTCCAACCTGACAGTGTTGGATCGACCATGCCGAAAATCATGGCAATATGGCTGATGATCAGAAAGATGATCAGGAGCTCGAAATGCTTCTTGGTGCGTTCTTTCAGTGTTGCGTGTTTCCAGAGAACGCCCAGTTCCATCAACGCAATGCCACCCAGGGGAATGATGCTAAGCAGATAGGCGATGATTGCGATTTCATCAAGAATCCCTTTCCATTCAAGTGTTGGGATAACTGTGACAAGCAGGTATACAAAGACCCCGGCAAAATAAACCCCGGCAAAGATGCCCAGTATCTTCTCAATCTTCCGCCAGCCCGTATTGTTGCCTTCACCCAGAAACAGCGTGTAAAACTCAGCGGCGACCAGTGCTTCGGCAGCGACAACAGGAATCACCATGAAGAAAATCAGATTCCATGGGGAGTTGACTGCCAGTAAGTCCATATAGTTTGTCATCGTCATCATCATTTAACTCCATTTCCTATAATTTTGATGGGCTTATAGTACAATCCGCTCGTGAAGGTATTGCCAACAAACTATGAAGAAATTATGAAGATTGGGGACTTGGATGACTTCCTATTCCGTCTTATTTGTTGATGACGATGAAAAACTGCTTGCGTTGCTGAAGGAGTATTTCGTGAAGGAGCAGTTTTCAGTTACGACAGCCAGAAATGGTCAGGAGGCGCTTGATCAGATTGACAGGAATCCGCCAGATGTGCTGGTGCTGGATGTGATGATGCCAGGTGTTTCTGGATTCGATGTCTGCCGTAGGATTCGTCAGACTTCGGAATACCATACGCTTCCCATTATCCTGTTGACGGCACGTGGGGACGAGCCGGACCGTTATATCGGTCTGGAGATCGGGGCGGATGACTATGTGGTGAAGCCTTTCAGTATGCGTGAGCTCAGTGCCAGGATTCGTGCTGTTCTGCGACGGACCCATCCGGAAAGGCAACCGGCATTCAGCGTGCCTAAAGAATTGACTTTCGGGCCGCTTTCCCTGTCGGTGCAGACGCATACCCTGAAAAAATCGGGGCAGTTGATTGAATTGACGCCAACGGAATTTTCCATCCTTCAGCTTTTCATGGAACATCCACAGCAGGTATTCAGTCGGCTGCAGTTGATGGAGGCGTCACGTGGTTCTGCCTTTGAAGGCTACGAAAGAACGATTGATGCACACATCAGGAATCTGCGACGTAAGATCGATGATGGTAAGGAATCCCATATTGAGACGGTTTACGGTATCGGTTACCGTTTTCGGGGGGCAGTGACATGTTGAACTTTATTCCCAGCCTTCGCTATCGGATTGCGGGATTGATTTTCCTGCTGGTGACGGCGACGGTCTGTTCCCTGCTGTTTCTGGCCAATCTGCAGATGCATAATCTTTTTTCTGAATATCTAGAGATGCCGCATGTCGGGATGGGGACAAACGAGGTGAACTTCCTTCATTCCGTCCATCAGTCCCTGATCTGGGTGGGATTGCTGTTTATCTTCATTGGTTTTATTGCCAGCCTGCTCCTGACAAAATCCATCACACGGCCACTTCAGGTGCTGGCGCAAGGGGCGGAAAACATCCAGCAGGGAAAATTGGGTGTATCTGTCGATATTGCGTCTCATGATGAGATTGGTCGGCTGGCCAGGACATTCAATAACATGTCGGCACAGCTTGCGCAGACAGAAGAGATGCGCCGTAAATTCCTGGCGGATACCGCCCATGAACTCCGGACACCGCTTGCAATCCTGAATGGGAATCTCGAGAATATGCTGTCAGGTGTATCTCCTCCCAGTATGGAGCGTCTGTTTTCGATGCAGGAGGAAGTGCTGCGCCTGACACGGTTGGTGGAAAATCTCCGGGATCTGTCGCTTGCCAGACTGCACCAGCTGCCATTGAACAGGCAGCCTGCAGATATGAATCAGCTACTGAGCCGTGCGCTGGATATGTTTACGCCGTTACTGGAGGAACGTGAACTTTCCGTGACGATGGATCTTGCTTCGGATCTTCCGGAAATCGCGGTCGATGGCGACCGTGTCAATCAGATTTTTTATAACCTGTTGAGCAATGCGATCCGTTATTCGCCTGAAAAGGGCGTCATCGCTTTACGGACCAGTCTGCAGTATAAATTTCAGAAAAGCTGGCTGGTGATTGAGATCAAGGATCAGGGAATTGGAATCCATGAAGAGGATCTGCCCTATATCTTTGAATATTTTTACCGTGGTGATAAATCACGCAACCGGACCAGCGGGGGAACCGGCATCGGTCTGTCACTGGTGAAATATTACAGTGAGGCTCATGGCGGTTGGATGGATGTGAAGAATAATCAGGATAGGGGGGCGTGTTTTTCCGTGTGGTTGCCGGTTGATTGATCAGTCGTCAATAAACGGATTTTCTTCAAAGAAAAAGCCAAGGGGCGTTCCTTGGCTTTTTGTCATAAGAAAACCCCCAGCTAAGCTGGGGGTTCCAAAAAGCTTACAGCTATGGTGAGAAAGCACCTTCAGAACTGGTAGAAAAGAAATGCGGCTAGCAACTGCAAATCGAATAAACCAGAAAGAAGGAAATCACATGAGTGGCACCAAAAGCTTATCCCATACAAAGTGGAATTGTAAGTATCACATAGTCTTTGCCC
>CAVJQJ010000050.1:0-5509 GCA_963651715.1 Anaerovoracaceae bacterium | reverse complement strand
GGTCTATACTCATCTGGACTGACTCTCTGGCAAAGAATGTTATAGGACTGCAACGGCAATGTCTGAATTTCATTATCATGGAGATACTGATTCAGACTTCTGAAAATCCCAAGAATCACCTGGGCTTTTTCCTGCGTCTCACATTGTTTCATCATTTTCTCCAACGTGAGTGCAGGGGATCCATCGTAATTCCTGATTAAATCATAAACGTACCCGACTCCCATATCCGTCTGAACCTGTCCATAATAGCGAGGCACCCCACGCCAATCCTTGAGACTGCGGTTCAGCACTTCGTAGTATTTCAGTTCCCTAACAATCTCTTTTTTCGCACTGGTCGAAGGATTATAGATGACCTTGATGCACTGGTTCGGATTTTCCGGATGCGGGAAACACTTACGATGTGCCCCTTTACCAAATGGCTCCAAATCTGAGACGGTAATGATTTTTTCACCCATGTTTCTGGCAATTATCAAAATATCCGCCCATTATATCCCAGCATTTTCACAAAACGGCATCTATCAATTTCCATCATAGGTTGCAGGTCATCTAGGCATTATGTACGATACACATCATCCAAATTTTCATTCTCAGTGATTGCTGATTTCATCATGACAAACATTCAACCTGTCATCTTATGTGGTGGATCTGGTACCCGACTTTGGCCAGCATCCCGTTCGAAACATCCAAAACAGTTCATGACGCTGGGCAATGGCAGCTCATTATTCGCTGAAACCCTGAAACGAATTGATGGCATCAGCCAGACACTGAATACCATGGTCATCAGTAACAACGAATACCGTTTTTACATTGATGAATGCCTTAAAGATGCCAAATGCCAAGGCACCATCATTCTTGAGCCAGAGGGAAGAAATACGGCACCAGCCATTGCGCTTGCCGCCTTTGCAACGCTAGCATCAGAAGATGCACTGATGCTGGTCATGCCTTCAGACCACATGTTCCAGCAGGACGAAGCTTTTCACCAAGCTGTTGAAATTGCCAGAAAAACGGCTGAGGCGGGTTATCTGGTCACTTTCGGCATCAACCCTACCCGCCCAGAGACTGGCTATGGCTATATCAAACAGGGGACATCATTAGCTACTCCTGGTTATCAAGTTGAACGCTTTCTGGAAAAACCCCAGAAGCCAAAGGCTGAGGCTATGCTGGCAGAGGGTGGCTACTATTGGAATGCGGGTATTTTCCTGTTCAAGGCATCCACTTTCCTCTCAGAACTGAAACAGTTTGCTCCTGCAATTTATGATGCAACAGAAAAGGCCTGGAACGCACGGGAAAAAGATCTGTCATTTATCCGTCCAGGAAATGATTTCCTGAAATCTCCTTCTGATTCCATTGACTACGCGATTATGGAACACTCCAATAAAGTCGCCGTGATACCAATGGATGGTGGCTGGAATGATCTCGGTGCATGGGAATCCTTTTATGAAATTTCCGACAAGAACAATCAGGGTAATGTCTGTGAAGGTGAAATCCTGACCGCTGATACTACAGATTGCTATCTGAAAAGCACAGGACGCCTTGTTGCCGCTGTCGGCGTTCAGAATCTGGCTGTCATTGAGACAAAAGATGCTGTACTGGTTGCCGACCGCAGCAAAACACAGGATGTCAAAACCATCGTCAATCTCCTGAAAGCCAATCACCGTACTGAAGCAGATCTGCATCCGTTGGTTTACCGGCCATGGGGAAGATACGAAACGCTCGTCTTATCTGACCGCTTTCAAGTCAAACACATCACTGTCCATCCGGGCGCAGAAAACTCCTTACAGATGCATTATCACCGCGCTGAACATTGGATCTTCGTCAAAGGCACGGCTGAGGTCACCATTGGTGAAGAACGAAAACTGATCACTGAAAATGAATCGGTCTATGTCCCACTTGGTACAAAACACCGCATCAAGAACCCAGGAACCATTCCGCTGGAGTTTATTGAAGTACAGACCGGAGACTATCTGGGTGAAGATGATATCGTCCGTTTTGAGGACCATTACGGACGCGCTGATGCCAGCGAAACAGCCAAGGCAGAAGCACAAGCAACTGCCATCAAGGAGAAATAAATGAACCTTTCAGGTTTCAAAGCCTATGACATCCGAGGCAAAGTCCCTTCCATGCTGGATGAAACATTTGCACGCAATCTGGGCTATGCCTTTGCTCAAGAATTCCACGCAAAGAAAGTGGTCATCGGCTATGATGCCCGACTGTCTGGACCAGACCTTTATCAGGCGCTTGCAGAAGGACTGCGTGCTGCTGATGTGGATGTGACCGGTATCGGCATGTGTGGCACAGAAGAGATTTATTTCACTTCTTTTGCGAAGGATTTCGATGGCGGCATCATGATCACTGGCAGCCATAATCCTGCCGATGAGAATGGTTTCAAGATTGTCCGCCGTAGCGCTGTCCCTGTGAGCGGAGATTCCGGTCTGTTTGCTATCCGTGACCGGATGGCAATCCAGTCTGTTCCAGATGCTCTTGGGGGCTCTTTTTCTGAGGCTTCGTTCCGTTCCGAGTATGTCGACCATGTCCTTGGGTATATCCATCCTGATTCTCTTAAAAAGCTGAAGGTTGTCGCAAATCCCGGCAATGGCTGTGCGGGGCTTGTGATGAAGGAGCTGGCTGAACGTCTCCCTTTGGATTTTGTCCTGATCAATGAAGCTCCTGATGGAACGTTCCCGAATGGTGTGCCCAATCCCCTACTCCCTGAAAACCGGGAAGCAACCGCAAAAGCAGTTATTGCGCATGGTGCTGATCTGGGGATTGCCTGGGATGGAGATTTTGACCGGTGTTTCTTCTTTGATGAGAAGGGAGTATTCATCGAGGGATATTACCTTGTCGGCATGATTGCAGAAGCCCTTTTGAAAGCCAATCCACAGGCAAAAATCATCCATGATCCAAGGCTAACCTGGAATACACAGGCTGTTGTGAAACAGGCTGGCGGTACTGCAATTGAATCCAAGACAGGACATGCCTTCATCAAGGAACGCATGCGGGCAGAGAACGCCCTGTATGGCGGGGAGATGAGTGCCCATCACTATTTCCGTGACTTTGCTTACTGCGACTCAGGCATGATCACCTGGCTTCTGGTGGTCCAACTGTTGAGTAATTCTGGTAAGACGCTTTCTGAATGCGTTGCCGAGTACCAGCAGGCTTTCCCCTGCAGTGGAGAAATCAATTCCACTGTCTCTGACATCAAGGCGACGATTGCCAAGATTGAACAGGTTTACGCCAATCAGCCTGAGGCACAGATTTCCAAGATTGATGGGCTTTCCGTTTCATTCCCTGACTGGCGGTTCAACCTTCGGGGTTCAAACACAGAACCTGTCTTGAGACTGAATGTTGAGAGCAGAGGCAACACTGCCCTGATGGAAGAAAAGATGCAGGAACTGCTGAAAGCAATCAGAACTGAGGGGTAATCACCTCAATTACACGCCAACAGCTTTTTACTCAGCATCGCAAAACTCTGCTGCCAATCCGGGAACTGATTGGGCTTCGGCATTGGTACGGATTCCCCTGCAACAATCTGATTATGCAGTTGTTTGGCCGCCAATGCCAAGGCATCACCATTGCCTGAGAAATAGGTCGCACCATCCTGAGCGATTTCCTTGAAAATCGGCAAATCTCTCAACAGTAAAGGTCTGCCGAACCATGCTCCTTCAGCAACAGGCAAACCATACCCCTCTGCTTTGGAAGCCAACACCACTGCCTCCGCATGACGGTACAAGCAATGCAAGGCTTCATCATCCGCATTATCAAACCAGAACAACTGCCTACCAAACTGCGCATGATTCCGGATACGTTTGCTGATTTCCTGAACTTTCCAGCCTCGGCGACCAACAATCACCAGCGCCAACTCGACACCTTCGGCCCAGAGCTTTTCAAAGCCATTCAACAGGTCATCATGTCCTTTACGCAACTCGACGGTACCGACCTGCATGAAATATGGAATCTGTTTCTGGATAAGATTCATGACCGCTGTATCACTGCAGACATCTTTTCTAGATATGTCTGATTGCATATCGGATCCCAAATGGAACCAATGCTTTTCAAAGCTTTCTGGTAAAACAATCTTTTCTTTGGCAACCCAGGTCTCAAATGCTTCCAGTGTTGCCATTGAATTGGCAACAATACCATCGTATTGAATCACCTTACTGAGCCAATCAGCCAGATGCCGGGTATCACGATCACGGGAAAACTCTGGCTGCAGCACGGCAATCAAATCATGCACAACACAGAAAACTTTGACTCCAAGCGCACGCATTATCTGGAAAGTTGCATGCTCAAATTCCAATTCATTCGGATTGACTGTGATATTCAGAAAAATATCACCCGCTGCAACCGACATGATTTCTTCATCAACAGACAACTCTTTACCTGACAACTGCTTGGCGTGGTCTTTTGCCACCTTGAAAACACCAGTTACCAAATCTGCATAGACTGGAATCAAGGTGACATCATCTGATAGGATACCTTCTTTCGCCAAGCTCTTAACAACCCGTGGAATGCCAGAACGGTTATCCACATAAGCCACCGCACTCAGGTTGAGATAAATACGAGGCTTACCATCTGGCTCACGCACCCTGAAGGATTGTTTTGCTTGAGTAGTCGTCAATGGCTCACGATGCCGATTCCCCAACGGAATCCCAGCAACATAAAGACGACTTCTGAAATTCGGCAAGAGAACATCTTTTACCAAGGGGAAAATGGTTTTCTCAATCCCGTTTTTCGTCTGCTTGTAGGACATGATAAATGCTTCTCAGATCCGTTAAAGATCACGTTTTTTCTTGAGATTTTCCTGATGACGTTCCATGCTGGCAATCCGCTTCCTTGCCGATCCAACCAGCGCTGATTCAGCATGCAGAATCTCACGCAATGGCATCTGGAAATATTCTTTCATGAAGCGGAAAACATCCCGCAGAGATATCTCTTTCAATTCTCTGGCAGAAAACAGCAAACCAATCAAATCCTTGTCGCGCCAACGCTTTGGCACGCTATCGCGTAGCTGCGCCCGATGCAGATCAATCACGGAAATCTTCAGATTCTCTTCTGTGCCCTGCTGTGCATCGAAAGGCATTCGAATCAGATAGTGCACCAGATAACAATCACGATGGTTAATCCCGCAATCATGCATACCCCGCACCATCTTTGCCAGACGTTTAATAATCAGCCGCTTTACGCGAGGAGACGGCTGCATATCCCGCACAAATCCGCGGACATCACGCGTTGGATTCAGGTCTTCAGTGATAATGAAAGAAGTCTTGGCAAAAGGATTGCTACCTTTTTCACCATAAGCTACACCTGTCATCGTATCCACGCCATGCTCAGCCAGACGGTGAATCGCATTCCATTCACGGTCAGCCCCCAACACTGGCAGACGCAGGCGAATCAAGCTTTTCATGACTTCGACAAACTCGGTACCATGATGCAACTTCAGATAGAAACCCTTGCCATCCACCTCAAACCGCAACGTCCGACGGGTTTCCAATGCACGCACAGTATTGCC
>CAVJQJ010000049.1:0-14861 GCA_963651715.1 Anaerovoracaceae bacterium | reverse complement strand
TGAAGGTGTTTTCTCACCATAGCTGTAAGCTTTTTGGAACCCCCAGCTTAGCTGGGGGTTTTCTTATGACAAAAAGCCGGTTCCCCTTCGAGAACCGGCCAAATCACAACACAACAAAAAAAAACTATTTGAACAGCGCGACATACGCCTGCGCGGCCACTTCAGGATCATCCGCAAAATAGACCCCGGAAACCGTGGCAACCATATCAGCGCCCAGTTCTGCCAGTGGTGCGGCATTCTCAGCAGTCATGCCACCAATCACACACACAGGCATCTTATCGTTCTCTTTTTTCCAGTCGGACACAATCGTCAGCGGCGTTGTCACTGGATATTTCTTCACACGGGACGGGAAAAACCCACCAAACGCCACATAACTTGCACCGGCATCAACCGCCATGCGAGCCAATGTCAGGCTGCCATAACAGGATGCCCCCACAATCTTGTCAGGACCGACTGCAGCACGGACTTTCGCAATCGGCGCATCTGTACCGCCCACATGGATACCATCCGCATCCAATTCAATCGCTAGGTCCACATAGTCATTGATGATGAACGTACGGCCGTATTTCCGACATACCGCCTGCAAAGCCTTTGCCTGTTCCAGACGCTGTTCAGCACCTGCTGTCTTATGACGGTACTGCACAATCTGGGCGCCGCCCTTCAGCGCCTTTTCAGTCGCATCGACCAGCTTCGCCGTATCATCCCAATCCGGCGTCACAATATAAAGTCCCTTCATTGGATACCTCACCTATTCAAATCATTCTTTCCTGACCATCCCGACAGCCATCAATCATGCCGTCCAGGAATCTGCTGGCCTTCGGCTATCGCGAACGCATGCTCCAGCACATGCTGGCACCAGCCCTGCGCACGCTCCAACGCCACCGCCATTTCTAGCTCCTGCGCCAGAAAACCGGCAATTGCAGAAGCCAATGTACAACCTGTTCCGTGAAACTCGCCAGACAGACGTTTCCACTGCCAGGAACGTTCTCCCTGTGGACCGAACCAGTGGTTCACCACCACATCAGGCTCATCCCCATGGCCACCTTTCACCAGCACATCCGAAGCTCCCTGCCCCATCAGCCAATCAGCCTGTTCCGCCATCACATCCGACTTAG
The DNA here is from genome assembly GCA_963651715.1 of Anaerovoracaceae bacterium. Lineage (GTDB taxonomy): Bacteria > Pseudomonadota > Gammaproteobacteria > Burkholderiales > Burkholderiaceae_D > Oxalobacter. The sequence continues at coordinate 13,746 of CAVJQJ010000049.1, read as the reverse complement.
GATACAGCCGCTTTGCCTCAGGCAGATTCGGCGTCACCAGTGTCGCCAGTCCAATCAATGGCGACAATGCAAATTCAGGCAGCCCATCTGTCAGCGCAAACCCATTGCCACTGCCCAACACCGTATCCAGCACCACCGGCAGATCCGGCCACCGTTCACGCAGACGCATAATGGTGTCCGCAATCACTAATGCATTCTCACAGTTGCCCACAATACCGATTTTCACGGCAGCAACCGGTATCTTGTCCATCAGCACTTGGGCCTGATGCGCAATCACCTGCGCATCAACTGGATTCACCGCATACACACGGTCGTTGTCCTGAACAGTCAACGCCGTGACTACCGGCAATGCATGCGCCCCGACGGCACCCACCGCATCGATATCGGCAGAAATACCTGCACCACCACTTGGATCCAGACCGGCAAACACCAGAACACACGGACGAGAATTCTTACCCATAACCTTTAAGACAACAATGCGTCATGGAAGACAAGCCCCATGACGCAGTAAAACACTCAGCCGAGGCTTAGGAAACGATACGTCCAGCCATTGGAGAAGATGGGCTGGCGGCAAACTTCCGTGGAATACGTCCAGCCAAGAACGCATCGCGGCCAGCCTGAACCCCCGCCTTCATGGCGCGCGCCATGCGGATTGGATCCTGAGCCAGAGCAATCGCGCTGTTCATCAGGATGCCGTCGCAGCCCAGTTCCATCGCAATCGCCGCATCAGATGCCGTACCGACACCCGCATCGACAATGACAGGAACCTTGGACTGCTCGATAATCAGGGAAAGGTTCCAAGGATTCAGGATACCCATGCCAGAACCGATCAGGGAAGCCAACGGCATCACAGCGGCGACCCCCATATCTTCCAGGATTTTCGCCTGGATAGGATCATCAGAACAGTAAACCATGACATCGAAACCGTCCTTGATCAGCATTTCTGCCGCTTTCAGGGTTTCAGGCATGTTAGGGAACAGGGTGGTTGGATCACCCAGCACTTCCAGTTTCACCAGTTTATGACCATCCAGCAGCTCACGGGCCAACTGGAGGGTATAAACCGCATCTTCCGCCTTGAAGCAACCTGCGGTGTTAGGCAGGATGGTGTATTTGCTTGGTGGTACAACATCCAGCAGATTTGGCTGGTTAGGATCCTGACCGATATTCATACGGCGGATGGCGACCGTAATGATTTCTGCGCCACTCGCTTCCGTTGCGATACGGGTTTCTTCCAGATCCTTATACTTGCCGCTGCCAACCAGCAGACGGGAGTTATATGTCTTGCCTGCGATCACCAAAGGTTTATCTTCTCTATTCATTGCAATTCCTTCTTCCATTCAGACATTCTGACGGAGGAGCCCTCCTCCGTCTCATTGATCCATTCAAAAAGGTCTATCAACCTCCGCCGATTGCACGGACCAGTTCCACAACATCACCTGGCTGGAGCATGCTTTCGCCCCATTTTGCCTTGGTGATCACCTTGCGGTTTACGGCAATCGCCATCGCACGGTTAGGAGCATTCAGCTCAACCACCAGCTGTGCCAGCGTTGTACCGTCAGCAATCTCGCGGTTTTCACCATTCAATCTGATTTCCATAAATGCCACCTCGATTACTTGACAAACTCGATGGTGCGTTCCGGCACATCTTTCTGTTCAACCGGCTTACCAGTCATCGTAGACAGACCTTTCGCAGCCGCATATTCACGGACTTCCTGGGAAATCTTCATGGAACAGAACTTAGGCCCACACATTGAGCAGAAATGCGCTGTTTTCGCAGAATCCTTTGGCAGGGTTTCATCGTGATATTCACGGGCACGGTCAGGATCCAGACCGATATTGAACTGGTCCTCCCAACGGAATTCGAAACGCGCCTTGGACATGGCGTTGTCACGGATCATCGCTCCTGGATGGCCTTTTGCCAGATCGGCTGCGTGGGCGGCCAGCTTGTAAACGATGATGCCTTCCTTGACGTCATCCTTGTCTGGCAGCCCCAGATGTTCCTTTGGTGTCACATAACAGAGCATCGCAGTGCCGTACCAGCCAATCATAGCGGCACCCATTGCCGAGGTGATATGGTCGTAACCCGGTGCGATATCGGTAACCAATGGCCCAAGAGTATAGAAAGGCGCTTCATGGCAGGATGCCAGCTGTTCGTCCATATTCCGGCGGATCATATGCATTGGCACATGGCCTGGACCTTCAATCAGTACCTGGACACCATGTTTCCAGGCAACTTCAGTCAGTTCACCCAGAACATGCAGTTCGCCCAGCTGGGCATCATCATTCGCATCGTAGCCAGAGCCTGGACGCAGACCATCACCCAGGGAAACCGCAACGTCATAAGCCGCCAGGATTTCGCAGATTTCATCGAAGTGTTCGTAGATGAAGCTTTCCTTTTCGTGGAACATACACCACTTGGCGATAATCGAACCACCACGGGAGACAATGCCAGTCATACGTTCAGCAGTGATTGGGATATGGCGGCGCAGAAGACCTGCGTGGATAGTGAAATAGTCAACACCCTGTTCCGCCTGTTCAATCAGGGTATCCTTGAAGATTTCCCATGTCAGGTCTTCGGCAATACCATTGACCTTTTCCAGTGCCTGATACATTGGCACTGTACCGATAGGCACTGGAGAATTGCGGACAATCCATTCGCGGGTTTCGTGGATATTCTTGCCGGTGGACAGGTCCATGACATTGTCTGCGCCCCAGCGGATTGCCCAGGTCAGCTTGTCAACTTCCTCACCGATGCCAGAGGACAATGCGGAGTTACCGATGTTCGCATTGATCTTGACCAGAAAGTTACGGCCGATAATCATTGGTTCAACTTCTGGGTGGTTGATGTTTGCAGGGATGATGGCGCGGCCACGGGCAATTTCATCACGGACAAATTCTGGAGTAATGGTTTCTGGAATGCTTGCGCCAAAATTTTCGCCTGGATGCTGTTTCAGCATCAGTTTCTGCAGCCTTTCGCTGCCGGTGTCCTTCAGGCTCTGGATGTATTCTTCTCTGCGCTGGTTTTCGCGGATGGCAACATATTCCATTTCTGGCGTAATGATGCCGGCACGCGCATAGTCCATCTGGGTAATGCGTTTACCAGGCGCAGCACGGCGTGGCTTACGGGTCAGGTTGAAACGCAGTTCATCCAGAGACTTGTCAGCCAAGCGCATACGGCCATAGTCAGAGGTTGGGCCATCCAGTTCAACAGTATCGCCACGTTCTTCAATCCATTTGCTGCGAATGTCTACCAGACCGTTACGGACATCAATCTTCACATCAGGATCGGTGTAAGGACCAGAGGTGTCATAGACATAGATCGGCGGATTCTTTTCCTGACTGAACAGGATAGACGTATCAGAGAGGGTGATTTCTCTCATCGGCACGCGGATATCAGGACGGGACCCCTGAACATAGATTTTACGCGAATTCGGAAATGGTTGAACCGCCGCTTCATCGACCTTAGCGGTGGTGGACAAGAATTTTTCGCTCATACGATTCCTTCTAAAACTATAAAACCCAGCTTGCAGGAATCTCGGCTCATGGCATGGCCCGTAGACCATCATTTGACGCTTCCCTTCGCTGGCATTGCCCAGATCAGGTTCAGAGGGTGTAATCTCGCCCAGTCTTTTTTTGACTGGAACCCCTAGCATTCTGATATTTTCACTACTTTTGGGACATTCTAACAGCATCAATAAAGATGCGTCCCACTCAACAGCCCATTATAATAGACTTTTCAAGCATCTTTATTGATATAAATCAGGAAATACTGTTGAATTATGGAACTGGCCAAGTCTTTTGAACCATTAGAAATTGAAAAACGCTGGCGCGACGCGTGGGAAAACAACGGATACTTCGCAGCAACACTCGATGAAAGCAAACCATCATTTGCTATCCAGCTGCCACCACCAAACGTCACGGGGACCCTCCACATGGGCCACGCCTTCAACCAGACCATCATGGACGGTCTGGTACGTTACCACCGCATGAAAGGCTACAACACCGCGTGGATTCCAGGCACAGACCATGCCGGCATCGCAACCCAGATTGTTGTTGAACGCCAGCTTGATGCACAGAAAATCTCCCGTCACGACCTTGGCCGTGAAAAATTCCTTGAAAAAGTCTGGGAATGGAAAGAACATTCCGGCTCCACCATCACCGGGCAGATGCGCCGTATGGGCACTTCCCCAGACTGGGACCGCGAATACTTCACCATGGACAGTGAACGTTCCAGGATTGTTGCAGATGTCTTTGTCCGCCTGTATGAAGAAGGACTCATCTACCGAGGCAAACGCCTTGTCAACTGGGATCCCGTCTTAGGCACAGCCGTCTCTGACCTTGAAGTCGTTTCTGAAGAAGAAAACGGCAGCATGTGGCACATCCGCTATCCATATGCCGATGGCAGTGGATCCCTCACCGTTGCAACCACCCGTCCAGAAACCATGCTGGGCGACGTTGCCGTTGCCGTCAATCCAGAAGACGAACGATACAAAGACCTCGTTGGCAAGATGCTCATCCTGCCACTCACCGGCCGTCAGATCCCGGTCATTGCCGATGAATACGTTGATAAGGAATTCGGAACCGGCTGCGTCAAGATCACACCGGCCCACGACTTCAACGACTATGCCGTCGGGATGCGCCACAACATGGAACCGATCAACATCTTCACACTCGACGCGAAAATCAACGAAAACGCACCAGAAGCCTACCGTGGCCTGGACCGTTTCGCCGCACGTAAACAGATTGTCGCTGACCTTGAAGCACAGGGCTACCTCGTCAAGATCGATCCACACAAACTTATGGTGCCACGCGGCGACCGTACCAGTGTCATCATCGAACCAATGCTCACCGACCAGTGGTTCGTTGCGATGAGCAAATCAGCTCCTGAAGGCACATTCTTCCCCGGCAAATCCCTTACCGAAGTCGCCCTTGAAAAAGTGGCGAACGGTGAAGTCAGGTTCCTGCCTGAAAACTGGGTCAACACCTATAACCAGTGGCTGAACAACATCCAGGACTGGTGTATCTCCCGTCAGCTCTGGTGGGGCCACCAGATTCCAGCATGGTACGACGATGAAGGCAACATCTACGTCGCACGCAACGAAGAAGAAGCCAAAGCCAAGGCAGGTGGCAAGAATCTGCGCCGTGACCCGGATGTCCTCGACACCTGGTTCTCTTCCGCAATGGTTCCTTTCTCCACGCTCGGCTGGCCGGAAGACACCGCGGAATCCCGCCTGTTCCTGCCATCTTCCGTCCTTGTCACCGGTTTCGACATCATCTTCTTCTGGGTCGCCCGCATGATCATCATGACCACGCATTTCACCGGCAAGGTCCCATTCAAGGTCGTCTACGTCCATGGGCTTGTCCGCGATGCGCAGGGGCAGAAAATGTCCAAATCCAAGGGCAACACACTCAACCCGATCGACCTCATCGACGGTATCGATGTTGAATCCCTGGTCGCAAGCCGTACCCGGAACCTGATGAATCCGAAGAAAGCAGAATCCATTGCCAAGGCAACCCGCAAGGAATTCGCCAAAGGCATCCCATCCTTCGGTTCTGATGCGCTGCGCTTCACCATGGCAAGCTATGCATCCCTTGGCCGCAACATCAACTTCGACATGAACCGCTGCGAAGGCTACCGGAACTTCTGCAACAAACTATGGAACGCAACCCGTTTTGTGCTCATGAACACCCAGGGTGAAGACTGTGGCTTTGGTGACAGCAAGGACATGGACTTCTCACTCGCAGACCGTTGGATCCAGTCTGAATTCCAGCGTGCATCCGCTGAAACTGAAAAAGGCTACACAGAATACCGTTTTGACAATATCGCAAGTGCCATCTACCGCTATATCTGGGATGAATACTGTGACTGGTACGTTGAAATGGCGAAAGTCCAGATCCAGGAAGGCAATGAAGCCCAGAAACGCGCCACTCGCCATACCCTGATCAGCATGCTTGAAAAAATGCTGCGTCTGGCTCACCCAATCATTCCATACATCACCGAAGAACTCTGGCAGATTGTGGCACCGATGGTTGGCAACAAGGGCGAAACCATCATGCTTCAGCAGTATCCTGAAGCCGATCCAACTCTCATTGATGAAGACGCTGATCAATGGATGGCACAGTGCAAGGCAATAGTTGGCAGCACCCGTGAACTGCGCGGTGAAATGAAACTGTCACCGGCACAGCGTGTGCCGCTCTACATTGAAGCGCCGGAAGCAGGCAACATTCCAACCTTCATTCCTCACCTCAAGGCACTGGGCAAACTGGATGAAGTCAATATCATGCAAGCCTTGCCACAGTCTCCAGCACCGGTCTCCATCGTCGGCACCCTCAAGCTGATGCTCAAGGTTGAAATCGATGTGGCAGCAGAAACTGAACGTCTGAACAAAGAGAAAGCCCGTATTGAAGGCGAAATCAAAAAGATCAACGGCAAGCTCTCCAATCAGAATTTCGTTGCCAAGGCGCCAGAAAAAGTCGTCAACCTCGAAAAGACCCGACTGGCTGACTACACCGCAACGCTGGAAAAACTCAATGACCAGCTCGCGAAACTGGCCGCCATGTAATCCAGACTGATTCAGGCAGAAACACAGATGGCAACCCCACAAGGGTTGCCATTTCTGTTTGATGGATGACCAATCATCACTGCAATTTGTCGTGACAGCAGAAACGACGGTGATGGTATTCCTCGCCAGATTCTTCTTGCACCTGACGCTTGATCTGACGATAAAGCATTTCGCGTTCACGCATGAGACGATGGCGCTCTTCAGAAGGCAGTGAATGGTCAATGCCATCATAAATGGCAGGCGGATAACCATCAACATCACTGGAGGCAGTTGCCTGGATAGCTTTGTTCCATGCCAGGACTTGGTCGATTTTGTCGGTAAGCCAGTTTTTCTTGTACATCTTGGAAAAAGGAGAAAGTCAGGATGGATAGCGCATTACACGTTCCGGCCCGCATAGTCCCGGGCAAACTGATGGGCGGTTCGTCCTGTGCGGGAGCCACGTTGGAGCGCCCACTGGAGCGCCTCCGTGCGGGACTGGGCAATCAGCTCATCGGAACAGCCATAGGACTTGAGCCAATGACTGCAGATGGCGAGGTATTCATCCTGCGTATAGGAGTAGAAAGACAGCCAGAGCCCGAAACGGTCAGAGAGGGATATTTTCTCGTCTGAAGTTTCGCTAGGATGGATGTCGCCATTGTCGTCCAGATGGTAGCCTTCATTGTCGGACTGCTTTTCCTCAAGCAGATGGCGACGGTTGGAAGTGGCATAGATCAGGACATTGTCCGGTTGGGCGGAGAGACTGCCGTCAAGCGCCGCCTTCAACGCCTTGTAGCTGCTGTCGCCCTCGTCAAATGAAAGATCATCACAATAAAGAATGAATTTCTCAGGACGGTCAGCAACCAGGTCAGAGATGTCATCCAGATCCATCAGATCGTTTTTATCGACTTCAATGAGTCTGAGCCCTTGACTGGAAAAACGGTTGAGACAGGCACGGACAAGGGAAGATTTACCCGTTCCCCTGGCGCCGGTCATCAGCACGTTGTTGGCAGGCTTTCCCTGCAGGAACTGCAATGTATTCTGTTCAAGCAGACCTTTCTGACGGTCGAGGAAGAACAGGTCTGTCAGCGCGACTGGAGAGATATGGGCAATGGCTTTCAATGTGCCAACACCGTTTCTCCGACGCCAGCGGTATGCGGCAGTCGGGGTATTCCAGTCAACCGCCGCAATGCCCTGCGCAGAGGGCAGGACCGCCTCCAGACGGGTCAGCACTTCATCGGCATGTTCCAGCAGCCGTTCCAGTTTCGACATCATGAGCGGTAATCTGCATTGATGGAGACATAATCGTGAGACAGGTCACTGGTCCAGACAGTAGCCGATGCATCACCACGGGCAAGCACAACACGGACAAGGATTTCAGGTTTGTTCATGACATGCTGGCCGTCTTCTTCTTTGTAGGCAGGATTTCTGCCACCGTCTTTCGCCACAAGGACATCATCCAGATAGAGTTCAAGCCTGGAGACATCGAGATCTTCAACACCGGCATAGCCGATAGCCGCCAGAATACGTCCCAGGTTGGGATCCGATGCAAAGAATGCCGTCTTGACGAGTGGGGAATGTGCGATGGAGTAGGCAATCTGACGGCATTCTGCCTCAGAAGCCCCCTGTTCAACGGTAATGGTGATGAACTTGGTCGCGCCTTCTCCGTCACGGATGATTTTCTGGGACAGCTCCTGAGCAAGATCGGTCACCGCATCAAGCAGTGGCTGATAGTTGGCAGAAGATGTATCGGAAACACCGATATCAACTTTGCCGGTCGCCATCAGGATGAGGGAATCGTTGGTGGAAGTATCCCCATCAACCGTCACACAGTTGAAGGAACGGTTGACGGCATATTTCAGCATACCTTCGAGCACAGCCTGAGGAACAGCCGCATCCGTTGCCATAAAGCCCAGCATGGTTGCCATGTTTGGATGGATCATGCCGGAGCCCTTGCACATACCGGTCAATGTCACGGTCTTGCCGCCGAGTTCCAATGTGCGGGATGATGCCTTTGGAACCGTATCAGTGGTCATGATGGATTCTGCGGCATTTGCCCAGTTATCTGCGCTCAGGCTGGCAATTGCAGCCGGCAGACCTGCAATGACCCTGTCTGCTGGCAGAGGCTCAAGAATGACACCGGTTGAGAATGGCAGGACCTGTTCTGGCGCAATACCCAGTTTTTCCGCCAGTGCGGTACTGGTGTTGACAGCATCACGGTAACCGGACTCACCGGTACCTGCATTTGCATTCCCGGTATTGACCATCAGGGCGCGGATAGATTTTCCTGCGGCTTTTACCTTCTCAAGATTTTCACGGCAGATCTGGACAGGTGCTGCACAGAAACGGTTCTTGGTAAAGACACCTGCAACGGTTGCACCGTCTTCCAGACGGATAACACAGAGATCCTTGCGGTTCTGTTTCTTGATTTCCGCCATCGCGTAACCAAGTTCAAGCCCTGCGACAGGTTTAAGATCAGCAGCGACTGGTGCGGATAGATTCACAGCCATTTTTCCACCCTTTCAAAAATACGGTTCAATTTGCGTCGGCAATTATGCCAGCTTGCCATGGCAGTACTTGTATTTCCTGCCACTGCCACATGGACAGGCATCATTTCTGCCAACACGAGGGATTTCGTTTTCACCCAGATCACCATCACTGAGTGTGGTCTGGATGGTGATCTTCTGTTTGCCACCCTGTGGCAGGCTGGCCTGCTGTGCCTGGGCAGCCTGTGCCATCGCTTCTTCGATACGGAGACGTTCTTCCTCTGCACGGGCAGCCATAGCACGTTCTTCAGCCTCAACTTCTTCACGGGTGCGGATGCGGACAAGGAAGAGGACCTTGGTTGCATCATCACGGATCATCTGCAGCATCTGGTCGAAGAGCTTGAAGGATTCAAACTTGTATTCCTGCTCTGGATTCTTGTGGGCATAGCCACGCAGATGGATCCCTTTACGCAGGTGCTCCAGTGCGGAAAGGTGTTCACGCCAGAAAGTATCCATGCTCTGCAGGATGATGCCACGCTGGTATTCATTCCATGCATCATGATCGACACGGGAAACCTTCTCATCATAGATGGCATCGGTGATACGCAGGACTTCTTCAAGCAGTTCGTCATCGGTGAGGGTCTTGTCTTCTTCCAGCATCTTGGCGAGTGGAATCTCGACCTGCCAGCCATTTTTCAGTTCTTTTTCCAGACCAGCGATATCCCACTGCTCTTCAATCGATTCTTCCGGCACATAGCTGCGGAAGATATCGGTGAAAGTCCCATGACGCAGGCTCCGCGCAAGTTCCATGGTGTCTTCTATTTCGAGCAGTTCATTACGTTCCTCATACATGACCTTACGCTGGTCATTGGCAACATCATCGTATTTCAGCAGGTTCTTACGCATGTCGAAGTTATGCCCCTCAACCTTGCGCTGCGCAGATTCAATGGACTTGGTGACAATACGGGATTCAATCGCTTCACCTCGGGGCATCTGCAGACGATCCATGATGGCACGCATCTTGTCTCCAGCGAAAACACGGAGCAGCTCGTCATCCAGAGAAAGATAGAAACGGGAAGAACCCGGGTCACCCTGACGTGCGGAACGGCCACGGAGCTGATTGTCGACACGGCGGGATTCATGGCGTTCTGTACCGATGATATGCAGGCCTCCCTGCTGAAGGACAAAGTCATGCAGGGACTGCCATTCATCATACAGCTTCTTGATCTGGGCATCTTTTTCTTCTTCTGGGATGCTGTCGTCCGCTTCGAGGAACTCAACCTGTTTCTCGACATTGCCCCCCAGGACAATATCGGTACCACGACCAGCCATGTTGGTCGCAATGGTAATCATCTTAGGACGGCCAGCCTGTGCAACAATCTGTGCTTCTTTCTCATGCTGTTTTGCATTCAGCACATTGTGAGGCAGCCCCATCTTCGTCAGGAACGCGGAAATCTTTTCAGAGTTCTCAATCGATGTTGTACCGACCAGAACTGGCTGACCACGGTCATAGCAGTCCTTGATGTCATTGAGCATCGCTTCGTACTTTTCCTCTTCGGACCGGTACACCAGATCAGCGGCATCCTTACGCAGGTTTGGCTTGTTGGTTGGGATGACTACGGTTTCCAGACCATAAATGTCCTGGAATTCGTATGCTTCCGTATCCGCAGTACCTGTCATACCCGACAGTTTCTTATACATACGGAAGTAGTTCTGGAAAGTAATCGATGCCAGCGTCTGGTTTTCAGACTGGATCTTGACGTGTTCTTTTGCCTCAACCGCCTGATGCAGCCCATCAGACCAACGGCGGCCATCCATCAGACGGCCGGTGAATTCATCGACAATGACAACAATACCGTTCTGGACAACGTAATGCTGGTCACGATGGAAGAGCGCATGTGCACGCAACGCCGCATACAGATGATGGACGAGGATGATATGCGCCACATCATAAAGCGAAGCACCTTTAGGCAACAGCCCCATTTCAGCCAGGATCTTCTCCGCCTTTTCGTAGCCGGCATCGGTTAAGTAGACCTGACGGGTCTTTTCATCCTTGGTGTAATCACCTGGCACCTCGATTTTGCCCGTGCCATCCTTGGTTTCCTCACCGATCTGCAATGTCAGCTGGGGTGGAATCTTGTCAATCTGGTAGTACAGATCGCTGTTTTCTTCCGCCTGCCCCGAAATAATCAATGGGGTACGGGCTTCATCAATCAGAATGGAGTCAACTTCATCGACGATGCCGTAGACAAGGCCACGCTGGACCCTGTCCTTGACGGAGTAGACCATGTTGTCACGCAGATAGTCGAACCCGAATTCGTTGTTTGTGCCATAGGTGATGTCCGCCGCATAAGCTGCACGCTTCTCTTCATGGTTCTTGGTCGGCAGATTGACACCGGTCGTCAGACCGAGCCAGCCATAAAGACGGGCCATCCATTCCGCATCGCGCTGTGCCAGATAGTCATTGACGGTGACGACATGGACACCCTGTCCCGTCAGACCGTTCAGGTAAGCAGGCAAAGTCGCCACAAGAGTCTTGCCCTCACCGGTCGCCATTTCAGAAATCTTGCCATAATGCAGGACCATACCCCCGATAAGCTGTACATCGAAGTGACGCATATTCAGCACACGCTTACTTGCCTCACGACAGACAGCAAACGCCTCAGGCAACAGGCTGTCGAGACTCTCGCCATTGGCAAGACGACGCTGGAACTCTGGAGTCTTCGCTTTCAGTTCTTCATCTGAAAGCGCCTCCATTGCGGGTTCGAGCGCATTGATCTGCGATACGGTCTTTCCGTATTTCTTCAACAGCCGGGAATTACGGCTACCAAAAATGCTGGTTAAAAAAGACATGGCACATCCGTTCAGTTAAGCAGTTCGTCACTGCATGACAAAGCCCTGCATATCGGAGTACACAGGGCATAACAATTTAATATTACATTCTAGCACGCCTGATTTTCCACTTTCTGTCTTTAAATCAGGCAACAGACCCATTTCGGGGAATATTGAGTGCGCCTGACGTTTTTTCAAGGGAATTGTTGTTTTTATTAGTGGCTGTGCGTTATCGTTCATCTGTGTTTTATTATTCAGGTTTTCGGCTATTCCTTTGTCATCGATGAAAAGAACAGGCTCTTTTTCCACACCAACCACCTATCTCGGCCAGCAGGACCGTATGGGAGAAATCCTGCATACAGCAAAACAGTATGAACGCATCACCAAAGCATGCCGGTCTTTCATGCCATCATGGTTCTCGTGGTGCAGTGTCCTGCGGCTTGAAAATGGAGAGCTGACTATCGGCGCACCGAACCAGACATTGGCGGCACGGGTAAGACAGTATGCGGTACAGCTCCGAAGCGGTCTGGCTGAAAAGGGATTTCCTGTCAGCAGCATCCGGTTGAAGGTGACCTTTGAACGCCCACCCACCGATCAGGAGAAGCCTGTCCGTTCCCGTCGGCTGTCACAAAAAGCAAGGGCTTCTTTCGAAGCCCTTTACACGGATCTTGCAGATGGAAATGCCAAACCTGAACTGCTGGACGCTCTCCGGCAGATGCTGGATAACCGATAACATTCCTTAGGCTGGCACCCACTCCAATCCAGAGTTTTCAACCAGATCGGCAGGCGCCTGGGCACCATCATCGAAAGAAACAACCTCATACGCTTCCGGCTGTGCAAGCAATGCACGGATCAGCTTGTTGTTGAGTGCATGACCGGATTTATGCGCAGAGTATGATGCCAGCATCGGCATGCCGATATTGTAGAGGTCGCCGACCGCATCCAGAATCTTATGGCGGACAAACTCATCCTCATAACGAAGACCATATGGGTTGAGGATATGGTATTCGTCCATGACGATGGCGTTTTCCAATGAACCACCGCGTGCGAGTCCCATGCTGCGGAGCAGTTCAACATCTTTCACAAAACCGAAAGTGCGGGCACGGGAAACATCTCTCACATAGGAGTCCTTGCCGAAATCAACCACAGCATGCTGATGGGTTGAATCAATCGCCGGATGGTTGAATTCGATGAAGAAATCGAGCTTGAAGCCGTTGTACGGTTCAAGTTTCGCCCACTTCAGGTCCTTGCCTTCGCCTTCAGAAATCTCAACAGTCTTTTTCAGACGGATGAATCGCTTCGGTGCATCCTGCTCCCTCAGACCAGCCTGCTGCAGGAGAAAGACGAAAGTGGATGCGGAACCATCCATGATAGGAATTTCTTCAGAACTGACATCAACGTGCAGGTTGTCGATACCAAGACCGGAACAGGCGGACATCAGATGTTCAATTGTCGAGATACGGACACCATCCTTGACGATGGTGGAAGCCATCATGGTTTCGCCGATCACATCGGCGCTGACAGGAATAGAGACCTTGTGATCCAGATCGGTACGATGGAAAACGATGCCGGTGTCAGGAGATGCCGGACGCAGGGTCAGCTTGACCTTCAAACCAGAGTGAAGCCCGATGCCAACCGTTGTCGTAGTACGCTGAATTGTTCTCTGTTTATACATAAATCTCGATACTGAAACTGTGCCAATCTGATGCAAAAAATGGTGTCAGTTCATACCATTAGACACATTTAGACCCTTTAAGGATAGCAATTTTACCCCTGAATGAGACTTCTTGCAGTGTAATTGACAGAATTCCAACAGATTATGTTGTTACTGTCTGTAAAAGCTACCCACCGGCATAGCCGGTGGTTCTTCATATCGCCTGTAAGGCTCT
>CAVJQJ010000048.1:0-2283 GCA_963651715.1 Anaerovoracaceae bacterium | reverse complement strand
CTGCCACACATCTGACGATGTCAGACAACAGGAATCCTCACTTTGCCTGGAGTGACCTGCCGGCCGGCACCAAATCACTGGCGCTGATCTGCCACGACTATGATGTGCCATCCCAGGGAGACAACGTCAATCAGGAAGGCAAGATTGTTCCCGCCTCCCTGCCCCGTGTCGATTTCTTCCACTGGGTCCTGATCGATCTGCCTGCCTCCCGCTCCTCTGTTGAAGAAGGCGAATTCTCCAACGGCATCACCGCCCGTGGCAAAGCCGGTCCCGAATCCCTGGACGGCAGCCGTCAGGGCATCAATGACTACACCGGCTGGTTTGCAACCGACAAAGACATGTCTGGGGACTATTTCGGCTATGACGGCTGCTGTCCACCATGGAACGATGAGATTGCCCATCACTATGTCTTCACCCTGTATGCGTTGGATATCGAGAAACTGGCTGTCAGCGGCACCTTTACCGGACAGGATGTCTGGAAAGCATTGGAAGGTCATGTGCTCGACAAAGCCGCCATCACCGGCGTCTACACACTGAATCCAGACGTCGCATTCAAGCTGTGATGGTATGGCTGGATTTACCGATATCCTGATCATCCGTCACGGGCAGACCGACTGGAACGTGCAGAAAAAACTGCAGGGCCACAGTGATATCCCACTGAATGAGAATGGCAGAAAACAGGCTGAAATGCTTTCTGCCATCCTGCGGAATGAGCATCTGGATGCCATCTACTCGAGTGACCTGAAACGCGCTTACGAAACAGCGGTCGCGATTGCACAGACACATCATCTGCCTGTGGTTGCAGACCGCATGTTCCGGGAACGCTGCTATGGCGCCTGCGAAGGACTCCGTTCCGCAGAGATCAAGGAGCGTTTTCCTGAAGAATACAAAGCCTGGGTTGCGGCAGCACCCGACCTGTTCTTTCCTGATGGCGAGCGGAAGACTGAAAGTCCCAGACAGTTTCACGCCCGGGCAAAAACGGCGATTGAAACAACTGCAGCCAGACATCTTGGGCAGACTATCGCCATCATCACCCATTTTGGCGTCCTGGAAACGGCATACCGGGAAGCCAAGGGTATCCCGCTGGGAATCGTGAACAAGATGCCGGTCCTGAACACCAGCATCAACCGCTTCCGTTGGCATGAAAACGGACGGCTTGAGCTGACAGCATGGCAGGAATCCGGTCATCTGGAAGAAGCCAAGAAACCTCCTGTCGATTATTTCAAACATTTCTGAAGTCCCGCTGTCTGAAGCAGGCTGTTACCTGTCATCGAATTGTTATGTTGCAGATTGGTTCCTATCACTTGTCAAACTGTCTGGTGGTCGCCCCAATGGCGGGCATCACCGACCGTCCGTTCCGCCAGCTATGCCGAAAGCTGGGGGCAGGCTACGCTGTTTCTGAGATGGCAGCAGCCAATCCTCGGGTATGGGATACCGACAAGAGCCGACGGCGATTGACGCATGACGGAGAGCCGGAACCCATCTCTGTCCAGCTGGTCGGTGCTGATGCCGTCCAGATGGCGGATGCCGCCCGTTTCAATGTTGATCAGGGCGCCCAGATCATTGACATCAATATGGGATGCCCTGCCAGAAAAGTCGTTGGCAACTGGTGTGGCTCGGCACTGCTCCAGGATGAGCTGCTGGTCGGCAAAATACTGGACGCCGTCGTGCATGCCGTGGATGTACCAGTCACCCTGAAATTCCGTACTGGCTGGGACCGGGAACACATCAATGCCCCGATGGTCGCAAGACTGGCGGAATCCTGCGGTATTGCTGCGCTTGCACTGCATGGACGCACCCGTGCTGACGGTTACCGGGGACTGGCGGAATATGACACCATTGCAGAAGTCAAATCCCTTGTCTCTATTCCTGTGATTGCCAACGGCGATATCGATTCACCACAGAAAGCCGCCGCTGTCCTGAAAAAAACGGGGGCAGACGGCCTGATGATTGGGCGCGCCGCTCAGGGCAGACCGTGGATTTTCCGCGAAATCAACCGGTTCCTGTCAGATGGCACATTAATGCCACCGCCAGATATGGCGGAAGTCCATGCCATCGTCCACGAGCATCTTGAGGCCCATTATGCTTTTTACGGGGAATCCGTCGGCGTCAGGACCGCACGGAAACACATTGGCTGGTACACCCGTTTCCTGCCCGACGGTGAGGTATTGAGGCAACAAGCGAACAAAGCTGAGACCTGTGAAAAACAACTGAATGATGTGGATTGTTTCTTTGCCTCTCTACTTGAGCGTGACGAACGGGTACAATATTGAAATATTTACC
>CAVJQJ010000047.1:0-8991 GCA_963651715.1 Anaerovoracaceae bacterium | reverse complement strand
GGCTGGCTATAATGGAGTCGTCCAAGAAATGGACCATGCCGATTCAGCACTGGATCGGTTCTGTATTGAATTTGGAGAAAGGGTTTCAGATCTCTGATAAATGTCCACAGATATCGTTACAGGCTCCGGCTAGCACCAATGAAGTCAGTTTAGGCGCATTGCGTCAAACTGTCAACACAGGTAATTTCTCTCTAGCAGAAGACAAGGGCGGTTTCTTTGTTCCAGATATCACTGTAGCGGACAACATCATCCGGTCCCTGCAGGATCAGGACGTTGATATCAAGCGCGTACAGGATGCCATTCTGCGTGCCGGTGGTGCCATCAAGGATGAAAGCGATGTCTACCTGAACAAGACGCTTTACATTTCGAAGTTCGAGTCTCTCACAACCCACCAACGAATTCTTTAGGGATGCTCACTTTTTTCTAGTAGAAAAGGTGAGCATTTTTCTTTTCAAGATGCCACTCTGCCGGTTTATCGGGCGCAAAGTGTACATGGTGTTTAACGATTACCTCATTTTTGCCATCCTCCCATTTCCGAGAGTTTATGAAGGGAACCCATTTCTCCATGTGTAACGGTTGGCATGCCATCTGTCATTTTCAATACCAATTTGTTTAATGGCACTGTTCCATGCATTGCCAATACCGGTCTTTTGTGATCTCGGTATGCGAAAACATGAACGGGATGCTTGTTCGCTGCCTGGTTTTCTAGAACATGAATGTTGCAGAGCTTTTTAATTGAATTATTGGATTTTCTTTTGATTTCAGTGAATTGCATCTCTTTAGTGTGGAAAAAACGGCGGATTTGATTGCTAGGTTGTTAAAATCTGCAGGATTCACGTATTTGTATTAAACTGTCTACATCTGCGTGCCCCACTTTGTGAGAAGGAAATATGCCATGAGCGCTCTTGAAAATGCCAAACGTCGTTTTACCTCCAAACATTACAACGAAACGAAGAAAATCAGCGATACGGATCTTGCCGCCCTCCGCGAAATTCTCCGCCTGACACCCTCAAGCGTGAACTACCAGCCATGGCATTTCTTTGAGGCGACATCCAATGAAGCCAAGACTAGGATTCTGCCTGCTATCATGGATTTCAATCAGGAACGCGTGGCGAAATCTTCTTCCGTATTTGTTTTCACAGTTCGCGAAACGCTCACCGAAGAATTCCTTGACCATCTACTCGAACAGGAAATTGCTGACGGCCGTTTCTCCAAGCCAGAAGCGGTTGCTGGGGCTGATGCTGGCCGCCGTTTCTTTGTTCGCATGCACCGGGACGACAGGAAAGATGGTCTCGTCTGGCAGACTCATCAGGTTTATATTGCAATGGGCTTCATTCTGAATGCGGCCGCCGATATGGGCATCCATTCCACGCCGATTGAAGGCATGGACATGGATAAGATGGATGAAATCCTGGGGCTCAAGGAAAAGGGGCTTCGTTCAGTCTTCGCTATCAGCTTTGGTTACGGTATGGAAAATGATAATAATGCGTCCCGTCCTAAGTCCCGTCTGCCACTTGAAGAAGTGCTGACGGTTCTCTGATGTGTCATGAATTCAAATCAGGTTGTGACATCTGTTTTCCCATGTTGAAAGACATTGCCTCAGATATGGCACATTAAGGCGTCTTAAGCCTTTTTTTATTCCGTGCCTGTGTTTGTGATGAAGAGCCTATGTTTGGGTGAAAGAATGGGGTGTTCCTAAAAATCGACAGAAATGGAAAGGATCGTTGACCTGAGTCATAAAGTGCTTTCCCTGTTTTTGAATGGTATTTACAGGCATCTATTCCGCAGTATAATTTTTCGAGAATATTTTTACATACTGGTCCTGAACATGAATTACTCCGATAGAATCCTGAACACACCATCATCCTTTGTCCGTGAAATCCTGAAAGTGTTAGGTGATCCAGAAATCATCTCCTTTGCAGGCGGCCTTCCTAATCCAATCTCTTTCCCGATTCCTGCGATGCAGGAAGCGATTGATGGTGCCATTCAGAAGTACGGAAGCAAACTGTTCCAGTATTCAACGACAGAAGGGCTTGTTCCGCTGAAAGAAACCATTGCGGCCCGTTATAAAAGTCGGTTTGGTTTGGATTTCTCGCCTGACGATATACTGCTGACCACGGGTTCCCAGCAGGGACTTGATCTCATTGGCAAGGTCATGCTGAATAAAGGGGATCAGGTGCTGATTGAGGAGCCGGGGTATCTGGGGGCAATCCAGGCTTTGTCTTTGACCGAACCGGAATTCCTTGCTGTCCCACTGGAAAACGATGGGATTGATGTTGGGAAACTGGAAGACACCCTGAAGAAGAACAAGGTCAAGGTGATGTACACCGTTCCAAATTTCCAGAACCCAACTGGCCTGACGTATTCTCTGGAAAAACGCCAGGCTGTCCGTGAAGTCTTGGCGAAATATGATGTTCTACTGATTGAGGATGATCCATACGGTGAACTGCGGTTCCGTGGTGAGTCCCTGCCATACATTGGTGCGGGATATCTGGATGAGCAGAGTGTTCTGATGGGGTCTTTCTCCAAGACAGTGACCCCGGGTATGCGTCTTGGCTATATTGTGACAAAGAACCGGGAGCTGATGCGTTATCTGGTGACCGCTAAGCAGGGCTCCGACCTGCATACCAGTATCTTCGTCCAGTATGCAATCAATGAATATCTGATTAACAATTCCTACGAGGATCATATCAAGAAGATTGTGGATCTTTATGGCCATCAGGCATCTTGCATGCTGGCGGCCATGGATGAATATTTTCCGAAGAATGTCAGCTACACCCGTCCTGAAGGTGGAATGTTCATGTGGGTGACCATGGAGAAAGGCCGTTCTGCCATGGAACTCTTCAACAAGGCGATGGAAAAGAAAGTGGCGTTCGTGCCAGGCAATCCATTCTATGTCGGAACACCTGATGTCAATACATTCCGTCTGAACTATACGAATGCGACAGAGGAAATCATTCGCGAAGGGATCAAGCGCTTAGGCAGTTGCTTATAAAAAAGCCTGTTGAATGATGAAAAAAGCACGGAAATCCTCCGTGCTTTTTTCTATTCATGGAGAGGGTACGGTAAAATAATATATTCTTCATTTTCGAGATCACCATTATGCAAGCAGAAAGCTCCTTCAAACGTTTGACTGATCTGGTGGAAAAAGGCGAAGTCAAGGGAAAACGCATTTTTATCCGTTCAGATTTGAATGTTCCACGTGATGCTGATGGAAATATTACGGAAGATACCCGTATCCGAGCATCGATTCCTGCAATCAAGGTTGCGCTCAGTGGCGGTGCGGCAGTTATGGTCACCTCCCATCTTGGCCGTCCTAAAGAAGGAGTTTTTTCTGAAACAGAATCCCTGAAAAATGTTGCTGTCCGTATGGGGGAATTGCTCGGGCAGCCTGTTGAACTGGTCCGCGACTGGATTGATGGCGTGGATGTTCAGCCAGGGCAGGTTGTATTGCTCGAAAATGCCCGTTTTAACGTGGGCGAAAAGAAAAACAGCGAAGACCTTGCCAAGAAGATTGCCGCACTGTGTGATGTTTATGTGAATGATGCGTTTGGTACCGCTCATCGTGCGGAAGCAACAACTTATGGTGCGGCGCAGTTTGCAGGTGTTGCCTGTGCAGGTCCTTTGATGGCGGCAGAATTGGATGCGTTGCAGCAGGCAACCGCAACCCCAAATCGTCCAATGCTGGCAATTGTTGGCGGGGCAAAAGTTTCAGGAAAACTGCAGGTGCTCAAGAAACTGTCTGACAAGGTCGATAGCCTGATTATCGGCGGTGGCATTGCCAATACATTCCTGCTGGCAGCTTGTCTGCCTGTTGGCAGGTCTCTGGTCGAGGAAGATCTGGTTGAAGAGGCGAAAACCATCATGTCCATCATGAATGAACGTGGGGCAAGTGTGCCATTGCCGGTTGATGTTGTCTGCGCAAAAGAATTTGCCGCAAGTGCACCCGCGTCGGTCAAGAAGGTATCTGAAGTTGAATCAGACGATATGATTCTCGATATCGGACCGGAAACTGCAGCTCAGTATGCACAGATTATTGCCAATGCAGGAACGGTTGTCTGGAATGGCCCGGTTGGTGTTTTCGAGTTTGAACAGTTCGGAAGCGGTACCAAAGCTGTTGCCCAGGCAATTGCAGATTCCAAAGCATATTCGCTTGCAGGTGGTGGTGATACCCTAGCGGCGATCGCAAAATACAATATTGGCAACAAAGTCGGTTATATCTCGACAGGCGGTGGTGCTTTCCTGGAATTCCTCGAAGGCAAGGTTCTGCCAGCTGTCGGCATCCTGATGCAACGTGCCAATTCATAAAATCTAGGAGAAATAGATGTCTATCGTATCAATGCGTCAGTTGCTGGACCATGCAGCCGAAAATGGTTATGGTCTGCCAGCTTTCAATGTCAATAATCTTGAACAGGTCCGGGCCATCATGGCGGCAGCTTCTGAAGTCAACTCGCCAGTGATCATGCAGGCCTCTGCTGGGGCAAGACGCTATGCAGGCGAAGCATTCCTGCGTCATCTGATTGAAGCCGCTGTTGAAGCATATCCTGACATTCCTGTTGTTATGCATCAGGATCATGGTCAGTCTCCTGCTGTCTGTATGGCGGCAATCCGTTCCGGTTTCAGTTCCGTGATGATGGATGGTTCTCTGTTGGCGGATGGCAAGACGCCAGCGACCTACGATTACAATGTAGCTGTTTCTAAAGAAGTGGTCAGCTTCTCTCATGCAATCGGGGTAACTGTTGAAGCAGAACTGGGCGTTCTGGGCTCTCTTGAAACCATGAAAGCGGACAAGGAAGACGGTGTGGGTGCAGAAGGCACCATGACCAGAGAACAGTTGCTTACCGATGTTGAACAGGCGGCGGATTTTGTTAAGGCAACCCAGTGTGATGCATTGGCGATTGCAATCGGTACTTCCCATGGCGCATACAAATTCACCCGTAAACCAACCGGTGACATTCTCGCACTTGACCGTCTGAAGGAAATCCATGCACGCCTGCCAAACACCCATCTGGTGATGCATGGTTCTTCTTCTGTTCCTCAGGAGCTGCTGGCGGTTATCCGTGAATTTGGTGGGGATATCCGTGAAACCTATGGTGTGCCTGTTGAAGAACTGCAGGAAAGCATCCGTCATGGTGTGCGTAAAATCAACATCGACACCGACATCCGTCTGTCTATGACAGCGGCAATCCGCCGTTATATGGCGCAGAATCCTTCCCACTTCGATCCTCGTCAGTACAACAAGGCTGCTCAGGAAGAAGCGAAGAAACTGTGCATGTCTCGTTACATTGCATTTGGTAGTGCAGGGCAGGCATCCAAGATTAAACCGGTGCCAATGGAAAAGATGGCAGAAAGATACAAAAAAGGCGAACTGTCACAGATTGTGAAATAATCGCCAGAATATGCCGCAGGATAACAGGTGCGCCGGATCGGTCGCACCTGTGCTCTTTTGTGGAATTGTGAAATGTGAGTAAAAAATGGCAGAAAAAACAGAACAGAAACTGATTGGTATTGTGATGGGATCCACATCCGATTGGGATATTATGAAAGAAGCGGCAAAAATCTGCCGCGATTTTGAGATTCCATATGAAACACAGGCCCTGTCCGCTCACCGGACGCCTGATGAATTGGAAAGCTGGATCAAGAAAATGGAAGCGCAGGGATGCAAGGCGATTGTTGCTGGTGCAGGTGGTGCCGCACATCTGGCAGGCGTTGTTGCTTCCAAGACAATTCTGCCGGTTTATGGGGTGCCAATTCCTTCCAAGTACATGAAAGGCATGGATTCCCTGCTGTCAACCGTCATGATGCCAAAAGGCATTCCTGTTTCAACTTTGGCGATTGGTGAGGCTGGGGCTGCGAATGCGGCATTGGCAGTGATTGCTGTACTTGCCCTGACAGATGAAAAAATTAAGAATAAACTGATCGCATTCCGGGCAAAACAGTCTGAAAAAGTCAGAAATGCTGTATTGCCTGAACTCGACTAATGGAGAAAAGAATTATGGCTGGATTAATGAAAACCAATATCAAGTCACTGCCATTCCTGCATAGTGGGAAAGTCCGTGATATCTATGCCGTCGGTGACGACAAGATGCTTGTTGTGCAGACAGACCGCCTGTCTGCATTTGATGTCATCATGGAAGATCCAATTCCAGAAAAAGGCAAGATCCTGACAGCAATGTCCAATTTCTGGTTCAAGAAATTTGGCGATCTGATGCCTAACCATATGACGGACATCGATCCAGAATCCTTGGTTGCACCAGAAGAGCGTGATCAGGTCCGTGGTCGTGCCATCGTTGTCAAGAAATTCAAACCATTGCCAATCGAAGCGATTGTCCGTGGTTATATCATCGGTACTTGCTGGAAGGATTATCAGAAGACCGGTGCTGTTTGTGGAATCAAACTGCCTGCTGGTCTGAAAGAAGCCCAGAAACTGCCAGAAGTCATTTTCACACCATCGACCAAGGCAGAAATCGGTGATCATGACGAAAACATTTCATTTGAAAAAATGAAAGAAATCGTTGGTGCTGATGTTGCTGAAAAAGTCCGTGAATTGGCTGTTACCCTGTATAAGAAAGCAGCAGACTATGCTGCAACCAAGGGTATCATCATTGCAGATACCAAATTTGAATTTGGTCTGGATGATGAAGGCAAGGTTCATCTGATTGATGAAATCCTGACCCCTGATTCCTCCCGTTTCTGGCCTGCGGCAAGCTATGAAGTTGGCATGTCTCCTCCATCTTTCGATAAACAGTATGTCCGTGATTGGCTTTCTTCCCAGCCTTGGAACAAGAAAGCGCCAGCCCCTCGTCTGCCAGAAGACGTGTCTGCACGTACGACTGAAAAATACAGCGAAGCGCTTCGTCTGTTGACCGAATGACATCCCTGTCAGAAACAGCTTTGGTCGATATCGCCACCGCCGCCCGGATGCTTGAATCCGGGCGGTTGGTGGCGTTTCCGACTGAGACCGTCTATGGATTGGGGGCAGATGCAGAAAATCCTGATGCTGTTCAGAAAATATTTGCATTGAAAGGGCGTCCTTCAGACCGCCCATTGAGTATCAACATTTCTGTGGATTCGGATTATTCCTATTGGGCATCATCTGTTCCAGAAAATGCTTGGAAATTGATTGCTTCTTTTTGGCCGGGACCATTGACCCTCGTTCTGGAAAAAAGCAGACATGTGCCTGAGACTGTTTCTCGGGGAAAAGACTCGGTTGCTCTGCGCTGTCCAGCCCATCCAATGGCAATCGCATTGCTGAAAGCATTCAGGAACGGTAGGGGAGGGATTGCGGCACCATCAGCGAATAAATCCGGTCATATCAGTCCGACAACAGCCCAGCATGTCCGCGATGAGTTTGGTCGGGATACCCGTTTAGGCATGATTCTCGATGGCGGAGCCTGTGATTTTGGTATCGAATCAACAATCCTTGATTTGGCTGGGGATGGGAAGCCTCGGATTCTGCGTCCAGGTGCGGTATCTGCGGAACAGATTGCGGAAGTGATCGGGATGTATCCTGCTGTTGATGTTGCCCATGCCCATTCCGACGAGGATAGGCACTATGCACCTCAGAAACCGGCTGTGATGCTTTCTAAGGAAGAGATACGGCAGAAGGTTGAGGCCGGTATTGATCAAAGAGTAGTGCTGCTTGTCCATTCTGCTGATCTGGAAACAGGTTTTATAAGAGATATATCAACTGTAGAGATGGTTGCAATGCCGGATAATCCTGAGGGGTATTCTCAGAAACTCTATGCGGTTCTCCATGAGATGGATGGCAGGGACATTGATGTGATTCTGATTGAATCAGTGCCATCTTCGGAAGAGTGGCGTGCGGTCCGTAACCGCCTGTCTGGCGTTACCGAAGCTGGGCAGAAAAGTTGGCTGACATCTTTAGGATCAGTTTGAAGCCATCTTTTAAAGACACTGAAATGAAAAAAGCCTGATTTCAAATCAGGCTTTTTTATCGGATCTTCAGAAATTATTTTCCGTAGATGTAGTTTCTGTTCCAACCGTGTGCTGGATAACGTTTACCAGATTTCGTGCAGAGAACCTGGAAGATGGAAACACGGTCATATTCGAAGGCATAAGCACAGCCAGCCAGATAAACGCGCCAGATACGGTAGCGTTTTTCATCAGTCAGCTGTTTAACCTTGTCAGTGACCTTTTCAAAATTGTCTGCCCAGATAGCGCAGGTCTTGGCGTAATGCATACGCAGGTTTTCAATATCAAGGGCTTCCAGGCCTGCTTCCTGCATATTCTGCAGGACAAGACCGATATGAGGCAGTTCACCGTTAGGGAAGACATATTTTTCAATGAACTCGCCACCGCCAAAAGGTGTTGCGCCACTGCCTGCATCGCAGCTTGTAATACCATGATTCATGGCAAGGCCATCATCAGTCAGCAGGTTGCGGATGATGGAGAAGTAATCAACCATGTGGCGCAGGCCAACATGCTCAAACATACCGACACTGGTGATACGGTCGAACTTACCGGTGACATCGCGGTAGTCTTGGATACGGATATCAATCTGATCTTCCAGTCCTTTATCCTTGACCCGCTGTTTGGCAAGTGCATATTGGTTCTTGGAGAGGGTGATGCCGACCACTTTCGCACCGAATTTTTCCGCAGCACGGATGGCCAAGGCGCCCCAACCACAACCGATGTCCAAAAGACGGTCCCCAGGCTTGACCTGGATTTTAGTCAGGATATGGTCGATTTTCTTGATCTGTGCGGTAGCAAGATCATCATCTTCATTTTCGAAGTAGCCACAGGAATAGACCATATTAGGGTCAAGCCACTCCTGATAGAATTCATTGGAGACATCGTAGTGATAACCGATGGATTCAGAATCGATCTTGCGGTTATGGAAACCACCAAAATAATGGCGGAATTTAGCTGCGGTAGTCGAGGCTGGCGTATCAAACATACCCGCAAGCTGGTTGCCTAAATCCACGACATCTGAGAGTGTACCGTCAACATCAATCTTGCTTTCAACAT
>CAVJQJ010000046.1:0-3912 GCA_963651715.1 Anaerovoracaceae bacterium | reverse complement strand
CCAGTGCGGCAGACTGGGCATAAGGCCCACCGGAACCGATGGCACCGACGCCTTCCTCAGGTTCCAGCACATCACCATTTCCGGTGATGCACAGCGTCGCGGTCTTGTCGGCAACCAGCAGCATCGCCTCAAGACGTCGCAGCATACGGTCAGTACGCCAGTCTTTCGCCAGTTCAACCGATGCACGCAGCAGATTGCCCTGATGTTTTTCCAGTTTAGCCTCGAACCGTTCTATCAGGGTGAAGGCATCGGCGGTACCACCTGCAAAACCAGCCAAGACACGTCCACCGAAGAGCTTACGCACCTTTCGTGCAGTTCCTTTGATAACGATGTTGCCCAATGTGACCTGACCATCTCCGCCCAGAGCGACAGTATTGCCACGACGGACAGAAACGATGGTTGTTCCATGAAATTGTTCCATATGTTTTCCTGATAGTAAGAAAGTCGTTCTGCTGGACAATGGAGACACAGGCAACCTTTTTCAAGCGCCAGCCCCGTAAAATACTAAGTCTACCCCAAATGGACATAAATCGCCCGACTTTGGACTGATATAATGTCGGACCTTTGGTATTGGGAGTGAATCAATCAACATGTCGGCAGGTGTTTTCGGACTGAATCCCCAGCAACGGGAAGCGGTGAACTATATGGATGGTCCATGTCTGGTACTGGCAGGAGCAGGATCAGGCAAGACCCGCGTCATCACCCAGAAAATCGTCCATATGATTGAATCTGGCAAATATGAGGCCCAGCACATCGCTGCACTGACATTCACCAACAAAGCCGCAGCCGAAATGCGTGAACGTATCGCCAAGATGCTCCCTGACAGCGGCAATGCCTCAAAACTGACCATCTCCACATTCCACTCCCTTGGCGTACAGATTCTCCGGCAGGAAGCAGAAGTGCTCGGCATGAAACCCAGCTTCTCCATCCTCGACAGCGATGACTGTTTTGCGCTGATCCAGGACTTGTCCAAGACAACCGACCGCGAAATCATCCGGTCAGTCCAGAATGGCATCTCACTCTGGAAGAACGCCATGATTTCGCCAGAAAAAGCCATCAAAACCGCAACCAGTGAGCAGGACGCCTATACCGCCCGCGTATACCAGAACTATCTCGCCACACTAGCCGCCTATCAGGCCGTGGACTTCGACGACCTGATCCGCCTGCCTGTCGAACTGTTCAGGAATCAGACGGAAGTCAGAGACTGCTGGCAGCGCCGTCTGCGCTATCTGCTGGTTGATGAATATCAAGACACCAACACCTGCCAGTATGAGCTGGTCAAACTGCTCGTCACCGGTCCCAGCAAGAAACCGATGTTCACTGCCGTGGGTGATGATGACCAGGCCATCTATGCATGGCGGGGTGCGACCATCGAGAACCTGAAAACCCTGCAGGTGGATTTCCCAGACCTGAAAGTCATCCGCCTGGAGCAGAACTACCGCTCCTCCATGCGCATCCTGCAGGCAGCGAATGCCGTTATCGGCAATAATCCAAAACTGTTTGAGAAAAAACTCTGGTCTGAACATGGTCTGGGCGACCCAGTCACAGCAAAAATGCTGCCAGATGAAGAACAGGAGGCAGAACAGGTGATCATGCACCTCTCCAACAGCCGTTTTGAACGTCGGGCAAAATATGGGGATTTTGCCATCCTTTACCGAAGCAACTATCAGGCAAGAGCCTTTGAGACAGCCCTGCGCCGTGAGAATATCCCGTACACCATTTCAGGTGGACAGAGTTTCTTTGCCCGTGCGGAAATCCGCGACATCATCGCCTATCTACGCCTGATTGCCAATCTGGATGATGATCCTGCCTTTATCCGTGCCATCACAACGCCACGCCGAGGCGTTGGACAGGGGACCCTCGGCTCACTTGGCACCTTCGCCGGACAATGGCACTGTTCCCTGTTTGAGGCCGTCTACAAAGGCAGTCTTGAGACCAAACTGCCAGCCCGTCAGCTTCGCCCATTACGGGAATTCTGCGACTACATCAACAAGGTTGAGGAACGTGCCGCCAGACAGTCTGCAAAAGGCGACCCTGCTGCAGAACTGCTGGATGAACTGGTCAAAGCCATTAATTATGAAGGATACCTTTACGATACCTTCGATGACCGGACAGCGCGGACAAAATGGCAGCACGTCATGGAATTCACCAACTGGCTGAAAGATAAATGCCGCGGTGGCAAGAACCACGATGAGCCAGAACGCACCCTACTGGAAGTCACCCAGATTGTCGCCCTGATGACCATGCTAGAAGACAAGGATGAAGAGCAGGATGCCGTCCACCTCTCTACCCTGCATGCCGCCAAAGGGCTGGAATTTCCACATGTCTATCTGGTCGGGGTCGAGGAAGGATTACTGCCGCATACCCCCCGTGAAGACGAGGACATGCCAGAGGAACAGCTGGCGCAGCGGATACAGGAAGAACGTCGGCTGATGTATGTCGGCATCACCCGTGCCCAGCGGACCCTGCAGGTCTCATGGTGTAAGAAACGCCGTCAGGCAAGAGAAATCATAGACCGTGATCCCTCCCGTTTCATCAAGGAAATGAAACTGACTGAAGGCGACGCCGCCCCTAAAGATGATGAAATTCTGACGCCTAAACAACGGATTGCGCGACTTAAAGCCCTGTTGAATTCAAAATAAGCGTAGGATGGCAGTTTCTCCTTTTTAATTTAAAATCGCAGACCGATATGGAAGTGGATGACCGACTGACAGACATTGAAATCAGAATCACCCATCAGGAAGACATGATTGATGAACTGAACAAGGTGATTTACCGCCAACAGGTGAAAATCAACGACCTTGAAGCCATGATCAAAGAGCTGGCAATCAGGCTTGTTGATATGGAAAGCGACCGTCCATTGAATGAACGGCCACCACACTATTGATCGATCAACCCAACGGATAAATGATGGCTTCTGAAGAAACCAAAGATATCAAGGCTGAACAGGAAAAACTGCAGTATGCCCGCATCAACATGGAAACTGCCCAGATCAGCTGGAAAGAACTCGAACGCTTCTTTGCGGGCGGCAGACTGATTTCCGTCATCGACAGCGTAGATATGGTCCGCGTTGCGCAGCTGATGGAGGCAGACGATGTCGCCGCCATCCAGGCTATGCTCGACAGACAGGAAATTGCCCGCGTCACTGATGAACTGGCAAAAATCTGGGCTGAATCAGACCCGCTTCTCTGGGCTGTCGTTGTCAAGCCATGGATTCTTGTCCAGCACCGCAGAAGCTGATTGGATAGATACACAGATATGACCATTAAGATGATTGTGGGCCTTGGCAACCCAGGTCCTGAATATGAACTGACCCGCCACAATGTCGGCTGGTGGTTTGTCGACAACCTTGACAGCGGTGCCCGCTGGAACAAAGAAACCAAATTCCAGGCACTTGTCACAAAAACCCGCATCGGTGGCTCAGAAATCATGCTGGTCAAACCACAGACCTACATGAACCGCTCTGGACTGACTGTCGGCCTGATGGCGAAATTTTTCAAGATAAAACCTGAAGAGGTCCTTATTGTCCACGATGAACTCGATCTCCATCCCGGACAGGCAAAACTCAAACGCTCCGGCTCAGCAGGCGGCCATAATGGGCTGAAAGACATCGTCAATGCATTGGGCACCCAGAACTTCTGGCGTCTCCGTTTCGGCGTCGGCCATCCGCGTGACATCAACCCCAATATCCCGGTCATTGATTACGTGCTGGGACGTCCACGCAATGAAGACATCAACAGGATTGAAGATGCCATCAACCGCGCCATCCCCTTGATGCCAAAGATCTGTGGCGATGAAATGGAAAAGGCGATGATGGAACTGCACTCCGCGAATTGAGCTCTCAGAAGCTGGATACAAAAAAACCCCCAGCTAAGCTGGGGGTTCCAAAAAGCTTACAGCTATGGTGAGAAA
>CAVJQJ010000045.1:0-4359 GCA_963651715.1 Anaerovoracaceae bacterium | reverse complement strand
GGGTTTTAATCCTGCTGAACAGATTAAATGAGCATATGAGACGGAAGGCATCAGCCTTCCGTTTTTCATTGCCATAGGGAATCAAAACATCAATCCAATCCGCAGAGACCGCAGTTGCTGCAGCCATTGCAGACCATACGGCTAGCGCAGTCCGCACAGCATTTCCGATAGCTAGGCCGGTATCGTAATTCATCAGGAATCGGTAGACCGAAATCATCCTGAAGCAGAAAATGGATAGGCCGCCCTTGATAAGACGCCTGTGATTTGAATGCCATCACGCTCTGCAGGCGTTTATCGGGCATCGTATAAGTTTTGCCATCTTTGACGAACTTGGTTCCCGTCTCGATAAAGCAGAACGTCACATCATGTTCACGGCATTGCCGCGAAAGATCCAGAACCCAGTCATAGTGGCAGGGGCGGGCGCCATCGTAATTCTCACCACCGCACAGGACCCGTTCAATCTGACCGAATGCCAGATAGGCGGAAGCGTCGACAGGTCCCAGCATCGGGGCGGACATGAAACCTTTATGCTTGAAAGGTAACGATAGTAGTAGGGGCAGGCGTTCATCGGCACGTCGCTGGTTTTCACAGGTCACATTGAAGAATACATTCTCCCAGCCATCCCCCCAGTTCTTCGGCAGGCAACCGGCAACCCGTTCAGGTCGTTTGGTCAGCAGATAGAACGAGACATCTGGGCGCATGGAGATGATCCGCCATGCCTCTTCACGCCATGGATCTGCTTCCTCGATGAAGAAGTCAGACGTCATGCAGACGCGCAGTATCTCGCCAGACTGCACGACATACTGGCCATTCCGCCGTTTCTGCAAAGGATAAGTGAAACCCGCTCCCGTTCGGAACACTTTCCGTGGATCAATACCCCGTTTTCGGTCGAGGAAATACATATAGCAGTTCCTGCAGCCTTCGCTGATTTTTGTGCAGCCGTGCCACGGATTCCAGATGTCGTGCATGGTGGAAAAATATCCTGCTGAGGCTGTGTTATCCCATCCGGATAAGGAAATCCCTGAAATACTGGCCCAGCTGTGGCAACCGGTTCTGAAGACGGTGCATATCTTCCACCAGATGCAGTGTCGCATGATGCTCATGGGCAAACGCGATGGCATTGGTGTAAGGAATCAGTGGATCGTGCCAGCCATGGACAATATCGATGGCATCGCCTTCAAGGCCAACCCGATAAGGGGGATACCCCGGAATATCCACAGCAGGCGCCATCAGGAAAAGCCCTTTCAGACATTGTCCTGCCATGGCTTTCAATTCTGCGCTTGCATCCAATGCAACCCAGCCCCCCATGCTGGAGCCTGCCAATAAACGGGGTGGGCGTTGTTTACAGGACGCCACCAGCATCTGGACACGCTCTGCAGGATCAAATGTATGGGAATAATCCAGACTTTCCACGTCATAGCCCATTTCTCGGGCAATATCCGCCAACAGGCGGATTTTTGTACCCCATGGACTGCTTTCTTTACCATGTACAAAGTGAATCAGAGGTTTATCCATTTGAAATTCCCGATAGACAGTCAATGCGGACATTATAACGGCAGGTCTCATGCAGACGTTCTCTGAAAAAACGTTGGTCTCAACGGGAAAAGCTATAATGGGAAACTGAGAGAAGCTGGTGGCCACATCGGTTCACAGATTCAGCACCTTATCCAGGAGAGCAGAATAACATGGCAGTCGAAAAACTTTTCACCCCAATCCGTATCGGCAGTGTGACATTGCCAAACCGCATCATCATGGCTCCACTGACACGTTGCCGAACTGAAGAGCCAGACAATATTCCGACCGATCTCAATGTCGAATACTATGCCCAGCGTGCAACAGCAGGTCTCATCATCTCAGAAGCACTCCATATTGCGAAATCGGCGCAGGGCTATGTCGGATCCGCAGGCATTTTCACCGAGGCACAGGAGGCAGGGTGGAAGAATGTTGTCGATACTGTTCACCAGAAAGGTGGACATATGTCTGCCCAGATCTGGCATGTTGGCAGGGTATCCCATCACTATTTTCATAATGGCGAGTCACCTGTCGGTCCATCTGCCATGGCGGTTCCAGATGCGAAATGCAGTATCATCCAGCCCGATGGCAAACAGGCTTACGTCCAGTGTCCACCCTGTCGGGAACTCAGTATCAATGAAATCAAGGTCATCATCGGTCAATACCGCGATGCCGCTTGGCGGGCATTGAATGCAGGCTTTGACTTTGTTGAAGAACATGGCGCCAACGGGTATCTCCTTCAGCAGTTTCAGGCGGAAAGCGCCAATAAGCGGACGGACCGCTATGGTGGCAGTCTGGAAAACCGTGCCCGCATTGTGCTGGAAGTCATGGACAACATGCTTGAAGTTGTGCCGCCTGAGAAACTCGGTGTCCGTATCTCTCCATACTTCAACATCAACGGTATTCAGGAAAACCATCCCGAAGAGATGGCACTCTATCTGGCCGCTGCATTCAGGGAACGTGGCGTCGCGTACCTCAGCGTAGCAGAACCCAGCTGGGTTGGCGGGATTGCTTTGACCGACCGCTTCAAGGATAAAATCCGTCATGCATACGATGGCGTCATCATCTATGCTGGGGAATATACGGCAGAAAAAGCGGAACAGGCCATTGTCTCTGGACTCGCGGATGCGGTTGGGTTTGGTCGCCCATTCATCGCCAATCCAGATCTGGTTGCCCGCATGAAGCAGGGCGGGCCATACAACACCGTGGATGTTCCTACCATCTATAAAGGCGGTCCGAAAGGCTATACCGACTATCCGACATTGTGATAGCGTAATATCGGGTTACACCATTCCCTGAGGCCTGAAAACTTCAGGGATTGTTTTTGTGTATTCAAAAGACGACTTTATGCCGCGTTAAAAAAGGAGGGGGTTATTCAATAATTGAATGAATAACTCGAATATTCTGAGCTAAAATACTTTAGCCCTGTCGAAAACCAGAAGGAGAGAGTCGTGACAAAGCTTTTTACCCGATCTTCCATACTGATGGCACTGCTTTCCGTTGTCGTGCCATTTTCCATCGCATCCGCTAAAACCGTTAAACCCGCTAAGGTTCCCGTCAAGACTGCCGCAAAAGCGCCGGTAAAGGCTGAGGCCAAATCATCAGCAGCCGTAGCCAAAGGAAAAAGCAAGGCAAGAACCGTTGAAAAGACACATCACGAAGCGGTGAAAGCTGGCAGGAAAGGCACGGACAGACATACCCAGTCCAAGGCTGAACATCGTAAGACAGACTGGTCTGAACATAAGAAATCACCGAAAAAAGCCGCATCAGCCTATTTTGGCTCATCGGGTATGCGGATTGCCACATTGCATGCAGGCGGTGCTGCCATTCGGGCAGAGGTTGCCTCAACAGAAGCCCAGCATGAAAAAGGACTGATGTACCGTAAATCCCTCCCAGCAAACAGTGGGATGCTCTTTGACTTCAAGGCGCCAGCCAAGACCTGTATGTGGATGAAGAACACCTACATTCCATTATCCGTGGCATTCATCGATGCCCATGGCAAAGTCGTCAACATTGAAGAAATGAAAGCCATGACAACCACCACCCATTGCAGCAAGGACTGGATCCGCTATGCATTGGAAATGAATGCCAAGTGGTTCTCAAAACATGGCGTCAAGCGCGGAAGCCATATCACCGGTTTGCCACATTGACCGCATTACCATCGTATCGGAGAAACAGAAACGGGGGCATCGCCCCCGTTTTGTGCATATCAAGGATTTTTCAGAACTGCTGTGTGACAGCAATCACAGTGCCAAGGATCTTGGTGTCCTGTAAGGGCGCGTATTGATTCCCTCTTGAGGGATTGCTTGTATAGAGGAGAGTCTGTCCTTCCTCCTCGACATATTTCCTGAGTTTGGCTTTTTGCGCGCCTCTGCACCTGACAAGAACAAAGTCACCATGTTTGGGGGCACGGTCTGGATCAATGAAAGCATAGTCATCAGGATGCAGGGAATGTTCGCCGAATCCTGCCAGCATGGATTCATCCTTCACAAGAACAGCAAATGTCTTGCGGCCATAGTGCTCGAAAGGGCAGAAAACCCAACTGTCGACTTCATCCACATCAATGATGCCATCGTTCGGTACATCCGCCAATGCAAGCAGTGGCATTTTCCGGCTGCTGAAGGTTGTCCCGTCTTCCGGCTCTCTGGGACCCAATCCAGTCTGCAGCCAGTAGGGATTGACATGCAGGACAGCAGCAATATCCTGCAGATAGCTGGTGTTTTTCGTACCGCCCCGTTCAATCTGTGAAATGGCAGGTTGTTTGATACCGATTGCCTCGGCAAGCTCCAGTTGGGAAATACCCTTGATCTGTCTGGTTTCCTTGATTCTTTCTCCGATATTCATACC
>CAVJQJ010000044.1:0-5405 GCA_963651715.1 Anaerovoracaceae bacterium | reverse complement strand
GCATATACCCCATATGGGAAATCGTGGAATAGGCGAGCATGCGCTTGATGTTCTTCTGCATGATGGCTGCCAGATTCCCCAATGCCATCGAGAGAATCGCCACCACAATCAACATCGGCTGCCAGTCAAGCGCCATCGGCAGGAGTGCCTGTCCCAGGATACGCAGACAGACCGCAAAACCAGCCAGTTTAGGCGCACCGCCAATCAACAGGGTCACCGCTGTTGGAACGCCTTCAAAAACATCCGGCAGCCACATATGGAACGGCACCGCGCCCAGCTTGAAAGCAATCCCGCAGACTACGAATACGATGCCGAGCACCATAATCATCCAGTTGGTCTGTTGTCCTGTGATAGCAGAGGCGACATCGATAAATTTCAGGGAACCAGACGCCCCGTAAATCATGGAGATACCGTAGAGCAGTAGCCCGGTACCCAATGCACCAAGAATGAAATATTTGGTCGCTGCCTCAACTGACCTGCCATCCTCACGCTTCAACGCGGCAAGCGTATAGAGTGGAAACATCATCAGTTCGATGCCAAGATACAGTGTCAGGAAATCTCCAGAAGAAATCACCGCCATCTGCCCCAGCAGGGAGAAAAGTGCCAACAGATAGAATGCCCCGCCCAGATGCGCGGCCGTCAGTCCCCGCTCATTCACATAACGTCGTGCATAGACCAGCGTCAGGAACATCGCGCCATAGGTGCAGAGCTTGAGAACATGGGAAACCGGATCCGCGATGAACGAGCCTCCAAAGGTATAGACAGTCCTGCAGCATCCGCTCAGCCAGAAAGAGCCTGCCGCACAGGCGGCAATCACCAGCATAGACAGCCAGAAGGTGATATCCCGGCGTTTCTGCGGCACGAAGAGATCCACCAGCATCAGAATCGGCAGTGATGCGGTCAGGATCAGTTCAGGCAATGCTGGCATCAGGTTCATGGTACTCATATCCGTTTCTTACAGCTTTGTCTGCCCCACAAAAGTCATGAGATCGGCAACAGAAGTCTGCATATAATCCGTGATGATGGCTGGATAAACACCGATAGCCACCACACAGACCGCCATAATGAGCAGGATCAGACATTCACGAGCGGTGATGTCTTTCAATGCCGCAACCCGTTCATTGCCGACAGGACCATACAGTACCCGCTTGATCATCCACAGGGTATAGGATACCGCCAGAATCAGGGAAACGCCCGCCGCACAGGCAATCAGGACATTGGTTTTGACGGCACCCATGATGACCAGCACTTCACCGACAAACCCAGAGGTGCCTGGCAGACCACAGTTGGCAAAAGCGAACAGGACAAAGAATGCCGCAAAACGTGGCATGACATGAACCACGCCACCGTAATCAGCAATCTGGCGGGTATGCATACGGTCATAGACAACGCCAACGCAGAGGAACATGGCTGCCGCCACAAACCCATGGGAAATCATCTGGACAACCGCCCCATCCATCGCCGTTTCCTGGAACAGGAAGACCCCCAACGTCACAAACCCCATATGGGCAATGGATGAATAGGCAATCAGTTTCTTCATGTCCCTCTGGACCAAGGCCACCAGACCGATGTAAATCACCGCAATCAGCGACAGCGTAATAACCAGCCAATCGAGATGACGGCAGGCATCCGGCACAATCGGCAGGGAAAAGCGGATAAAACCATAAGCACCGAGCTTCAGCATGATGGCGGCCAGGATGACCGAGCCACCGGTTGGTGCTTCAACGTGAGCATCCGGCAGCCAGGTATGGACAGGCCACATCGGCACCTTGACCGCAAAAGCGGACAGGAACGCCAGGAAAATCCATATCTGCGGCGTCAACGGCAGATGCAGTGCGTACCAATGGTACAGATTGAAGCTATGGGTCTGCAGATAGAGATAAATGACCGCCAGCAGCATCGGCAGAGAGCCGAAGAAGGTGTACAGGAAGAACTTGAATGCCGCATAGATGCGCCGTTCACCGCCCCACAGACCGATGATGACGAACATTGGGATCAAGGTTGCCTCAAAGAAGACATAGAACAGCAGACCGTCAAAAGTTGCGAATACACCAATCATCAGCCCCGACAGGATCAGGAAAGACCCCATATACTGGGCAACCTGCGTAGTGATGACCTGCCAGCCAGCAATCACCACAATCACCAGCATGACTGCCGTCATGATGACCAGCCAGAGCGAAATGCCATCGATACCCAAGTCATAGTTGACATTGAACAGGGTTATCCAGGGATGACGTTCGACAAACTGCAGTCCATGCGCTTCCTTATCAAACTGGAAGACCAGTGGCAGTGTCACCAGCAGACTGACCAGCGAGCCAAAGAGCGAAAGCCACCGCACCATGGCTGCACGCTCATCCTTTCCCACCAGAAGCACAAGGATACCGAACGCCACTGGCATCCAGATGGCCAGCGACAGGACGGGAAACGTTGAGTAAATCAGATTAGGCATATTCTTCCAGTTATTCTTATCTCAGCGTAAGGGGCAATACCCAAAACAGCAATCCAAGCAGACCGATGATCATCACAAAGATGTAGTGGTAGATATAGCCTGTCTGGAAATGCCGGACAATGGATGCCGTCCAGGCAACCAGTTTCGCACTGCCGTTCACAATAAAGCCATCTATCACGAAGACATCGCCTGCCTTCCAAATCAGGTTCCCGAGCTTCTTCACACCATTGATGCAGAGGCCCGCAATAATCCATTCTTCAATCAGCTTGACATCAATCCATTTCCACAGTGCATTGCCAAGGGCGATCGCACCGCCGACAACGACTTTCATGTACAGCTGATTCAGGTAATACTGTTCATACAGGAATTTATGCAGGAAACGCATTTTCCTGCGGAGTCTGAACGCCATGGCCGGTTTCGCTATGTAGAGATACCATGCCAAGGCAATCCCTGCCAGCACCAGCACAAAGGTCGGAGACAGGACTTCATGCAGCGTCATCTGCATCGCATTCTCGAAATGATGCGCCAGTGTACTCATTGCAGGATGGCGGAGATGGTCAACAAAGATGACATCCTTGAAGAAATCACCGAACAGCCAAGGACCAACCGCAATAAAGCCAATGATGACAGATGGCACCGCCAACAGAATCAATGGAATCCTGATCAGCCATGGAGATTCTTCCGGCATATCGCCCGGCATCATGCCATGTTCCTCCCCAACGTTTTCGTGGACCTCCTCTGTTGCAAGACGCCGGTTGATCCGCTGCTGACGCAGGAACCGTTCCCGTCCATGGAAAACCAGGAAAAACAGACGGAACGTATAGAACCCTGTCACAAACAGACTGATGATCAATGCCACAGCCGCAAATCCAGACCCCGTTACCGTGGAGGCACGGACAGCTGCGACAATAGATTCTTTCGAATAGAACCCGGCAAAGAAAGGCGCGCCGACCAATGCCAGCGAACCGATCAGCATCGTGGCATACGACCAAGGCATATGTCTGCCCAATCCTCCCATATGGCGGATATCCTGATCATGGTGCATAGCCAGGATAACCGAACCTGCCGCAAGGAAAAGCAGCGCCTTGAAAAAGGCATGGGTCATCAGATGGAACACCCCGGCGGAATAAGCGGAAGCACCCAGCGCCGTCACCATATAACCAAGCTGTGACAGGGTGGAGAATGCCACCACACGTTTGATATCCGACTGCACCATCGCCACAAAGCCCAGGATCAGGGCAGTAACCGCACCGACAATCACAATGACTGACAGTGCCGTATCAGACAGTTCATAAAGCGGAGACAGCCGGCTGACCATGAAAATCCCTGCCGTGACCATGGTTGCCGCATGGATCAATGCAGAAATTGGCGTTGGCCCTTCCATGGAATCCGGCAGCCAGACATGCAGCGGGAACTGGGCTGATTTACCCATCGCACCGATAAAGAGGAACAGGCAGATGGCAGTCACAACCGTGATACCGGTTCCCGGCAGCAAGGTGGCAGCCAATTCATGACGGGCATTGAAAACATCCTGGTAATGGATAGACCCCGCATATGCGAAAACAAGCCCTGCTCCGATCATGAAACCGAAGTCACCGAAACGGTTGACCAGAAACGCCTTGAGGCCTGAGGAAACCGCAGTCGGTTTTTCAAGCCTGAAACCGATCAGCAGATAAGACATGACACCGACAGCTTCCCAGCCGAAGAACAGCTGGATGAAATTGTTGCCCATCAACAGTGCCAGCATACTGAACGTGAACAGCGAGATATAAGAGAAGAACCTTGGCACGTTATCATCATCGTCCATATAGGCAATGGAATAGATATGCACCAGCAGCGAAATGAAAGTGACAACGGCCATCATCATCGCAGAGAGCGAATCAATCAGCAGACCGATGCCCAACTGAACCTTGCCAACCGTCATCCAGGTGTAGATATTGCCGTCAAAACGGGCACCATCCATCACCGCATCCAGCACAACCATCGAACAGGCACAGGAAACCGCTACCCCGATAATGGTGACCGCTTTGGACAATGTCCGTCCCAGGACACGGTTGCAGAAACGGGTGCCAAACAGCCCCGCCAGCAACGCACCGGCAAGCGGGGCGAGCAGTACGGTCAGCAGCAGTTGGATGCTCAGCTGTTCCTGCATATCAGTTCTTTCCGTTTCTCATATCAATCATCCTTATCCTTTCAGGCTATCCATGTTATCTGCCTGTACCGAGCGGATCTTACGGAACAGGACAACCAGGATCCCTAGCCCGATAGCCGTTTCAGCCGCGGCCACCATCAGGATAAAGAACACAAAAATCTGTCCATCGATGTTGCCCATCCAACGGGAAAAGGCGACAAAATTCAGGTTGATGGACAGCAGCATCAATTCAATCGACATCAACAGCACCAGCAGATTGCGGCGGTTCAGGAAAATACCCACAACCGCGATGGCAAACAGGATAGCGCCGACAATCAGGTAATGCACCAAAGTGATGGTCATGGCCTGCCTCCTTCCTGATGTCCTTCTTTTTCCACGCTGTTCCCTGCCTCCTGTTCAGATTTCAGATCCACCATGCTCAGACGGTCAGCAGCCCTGACCTTCACCGCATCGCCGGCGGAAGTGTAGCAGGCATCAGTACGTTTACGCAGGGTCAACGCTACCGCACCGATCAGTGCAACCAGCAGGATCATCGCTGCCAGCTCAACATGGAACAGATAATCCGTGAACAGCACCTTCCCGATCTCAGATGTCAGGCCAATCTTGGATGCTGCTGCAGGCACATCCCTGCCGACATGACAGAATCCCCTGAACAGCACCATACCCAGTTCAACCACCAGCAGGACACCGACCACACCGGCCGCAGCCAGATTCTGTTTCGCAATCCCTTTCAACGTCGCCATATCGATATCCATCATCATGACGATGAACAGGAAAAGCACCATCACCGCACCGACATAGACC
>CAVJQJ010000043.1:0-4958 GCA_963651715.1 Anaerovoracaceae bacterium | reverse complement strand
GACATGCCGCATACGGGTCGCCCCACCGATCAGCATCACGCCATCCACATCCGAAATAGCAACACCGGCATCCCGCACTGTCTGCGCAATCAGATGCAGTGTCTTCTCAACCAATGGCAGGGTCATGGATTCAAACTGCTCGGCAGAAAGCGCCAGTCTCAACTGAATGCCATTGGAAAGGGATGCCTCAACAACCGTTTCAGGCGCTGCCGCCAAAGCCTCCTTGGCCTGACGGGAAACCATCATCAGCAGTTGGGTATCTTCTGGAGAAAGATTGTCCAATCCCAACTGACCGACAATCCAGTCAAAGACGGCGTGGTCAAAATCATCGCCACCGAGCGCGGAATCCCCACCGGTTGCCAGCACTTCAAAAACGCCCCGATTCAGGCGGAGCACAGAAATATCGAAAGTGCCGCCCCCCAGATCATAGGCGGCAAAAACCCCCTCAGACTGGTGATCAAGACCATACGCCACCGCGGCGGCCGTCGGTTCATTCAACAGACGCAGCACATGGATGCCCGCCAGCTTGGCAGCATCTTTCGTCGCCTGACGCTGGGCATCATCGAAATACGCAGGCACCGTAATCACCGCACCGGCAAGCTCCTCATCGAAAGAAGCCTTGACCCGGTCATGCAGTGCACTCAGGATATCCGCAGACACTTCAACAGGACTCTTCAGCCCCCCCGCTGTCTGCAGTTTCACCATACCTGGCACATCAACAAGCTGGTACGGCAGATGGTCACGGTTAGTCAGGTCCGCCAGTCCACGTCCCATCATCCGCTTCACAGAGGCAACGGTATTCACAGGATCGATATTCTGGGCAGCCTTTGCCGCCATACCGACATCGGCATGGCCATCCGCAAAATAACGGACAACAGATGGCAGCAGAAAACCGCCCTGCTCATCAGGGAGGACTTCAGGCGCGCCATTCCGTACCGTCGCCACCAGCGAATTCGTCGTACCAAGATCGATACCCACAGCCAGTCGGATATCATGAGGAGCCGCCGACATACCCGGCTCGGCAATTTGAAGAAGCGCCATAATTCAGGGAAAATTCAGAAAAAATCAGTTATTGGAAGTCAGCCCCTCGAGAATACGGGTCACTTCACCGCCAAACTTCTCAAGGAACATCAGCTTGTTGATTTCCACCGCAGCATCTTCGAAACGATGGGTTTCCAGACAGCCTTTCACTTCTGCCATCTGTGATTCACGCAGGACAGACTGTTCATCGGCAAGCGCCTGCAGATCCACAGTATCCTTGGCCTGCTGCGCATCCTCCAGCCGTTCACGCCACTCCATCTGCTCCATCAGGAACATCGGATCCATCTGCACATGCTGCTCACCTCCAGTCTGCACACCATTCAGGGCACAGAGATGGACAGCCCGCTTCAAGGGATCCTTCAGAGTCTGATAACCATCATTGGCCAGCGATGCATACTGCACTGCGGCACGTTTCTCAGCTTCCGAGGCAGTCACAAAACGGTCAGGATGCACCAGCCGCTGGATACTGCGGTAAGCCGTATCCAATGTCTTCTCATCCAGATCGAAACGCTGCGGCAGATTGAACAGCTCAAAGAAATTCTGCATCAAAACCGCCTACACCTTGAAACTCTTGCCACAGCCACAGGTATCTTTCACATTCGGATTGTTGAACTTGAATCCCTCGTTCAACCCTTCACGTACAAAATCCAGTTCCGTGCCATCCAGATAAGGCAGACTCCGCTGGTCAACAAACACCTTCACACCAAGGCAGTCAAAAACACTGTCATCAGCGCCCTGTTCATCGACATACTCCAGCTTGTAAACCATCCCGGCACAGTCAGATGCCGTCTGGACGCCGAAACGCAGACCAATACCCTTGCCACGGCGAAGCAGGAACTTCATCACATGCGCCGCGGCTCTTTCTGTCATCGTAATCGCCATTATTCAGTCTTTGCCTTTTTCTTGGCGTTGTAATCGTTGACCGCTGCCTTGATGGCGTCTTCCGCCAGAATCGAACAGTGGATCTTCACGGGAGGCAATGCGAGTTCATCAGCGATATCGGCATTCTTGATGGCAAGCGCTTCATCAATCGTCTTGCCCTTGACCCATTCCGTCACCAGGGAACTGGAGGCAATCGCAGAACCGCAACCATAAGTCTTGAATTTGGCATCCTCGATGACACCATCATCACTCACCTTGATCTGCAGACGCATCACATCACCACAGGCTGGCGCACCCACCATCCCTGTACCGACATTTTCATCATTCTTGTCCAATGTGCCCACATTGCGTGGATTCTCATAGTGATCGATCACTTTTTCAGAATATGCCATTTTTCACTCCTCAATGTGCAGCCCATTCAATCTTGTCCAGATCGAGACCTTCCTTGTACATTTCCCACAGTGGCGACA
Source organism: Anaerovoracaceae bacterium (assembly GCA_963651715.1). Classification (GTDB taxonomy): domain Bacteria; phylum Pseudomonadota; class Gammaproteobacteria; order Burkholderiales; family Burkholderiaceae_D; genus Oxalobacter. The sequence continues at coordinate 2,565 of CAVJQJ010000043.1, read as the reverse complement.
GCTCACGCAGCTCCGCAACCTTTTCAGTAATCAGCTTGATGGCGAAATCGACTTCCTCATCCGTCGTGAAACGCCCCAAGGTGATACGCAGGGAACTATGAGCCAGCTCATCGCTGCGACCGATTGCACGCAGGACATAAGAAGGCTCCAGACTTGCGGAAGTACATGCCGAGCCGGAAGAAACCGCAATGCCGCGCATCGCCATCATCATCGACTCACCTTCCACGTAATTGAAACTGATATTCAGGTTATGGGCGATACGGTGTTCCAGATCCCCATTGATATAGGACGCCTCGATCTTGCTCAGTTCACGGACCATCCGGTCACGCATCACACGGATACGGGCGATTTCCTCATCCATTTCAATCTTCGCGATACGGTATGCCTCACCCATCCCGACAATCTGGTGGGTTGCCAGTGTACCGGAGCGCATACCCCGTTCATGCCCGCCACCATGCATCTGGGCTTCCAGACGGACTCTAGGACGGCGACGGACATACAGTGCGCCAATGCCTTTAGGGCCATTGATCTTGTGGGCAGTCATCGTCATCAGGTCAACGTCCAGGTCACGAACATCGACCGGCATCTTGCCACATGCCTGTGCCGCATCGGTGTGAACGATGATACCGCCTTTGTCATGACAGAGCTTCGCGATTTCCTTCAATGGCTGGATAACGCCGATTTCATTATTGACCAGCATGACAGAAACCATGATGGTGTCTGGACGGAGAGCCGCTTCCAACTGTTCCAACGTAATCAGACCGTTTGCACCGGGTTCCAGATAAGTCACCTCATAGCCTTGGCGTTCCAGTTCGCGGCAGGAATCCAGCACGCACTTGTGTTCTGTCGCCACTGTAATCAAATGCTTGCCCTTTTTCTGATAGAAATGGGCAATCCCCTTCAACGCAAGGTTGTTCGCCTCGGTTGCACCGGAAGTCCATACGATTTCACGGGCATCCGCATTGATCAGTGCTGCCACATGGCCACGGGCTTCTTCAACCGCCTTTTCCGCATGCCAGCCATAGGCATGGGTATTCGATGCCGCATTGCCGAAATGCGTACACAGATAGGGAATCATCTTTTCCGCCACACGAGGGTCAACTGGCGTTGTGGCAGAGTTATCGAGATAAATCGGATAAGAGTCATCCCCGACAGATTCCCGGAGAATACTGCACTGGGTTGGCTGGGTAATAGGATCGCTCATGCTAAATTCGTCCTTGTGTTATGCCTGTTTCTGGCTTGATAAAAATAATCCTGCTGTCTTTTTCCGCACCATGGGCTGCAACCGAATCGGCCAATAAAGCCAGGGATATTGAAGACAGATAATCGACTATGTTTCTGTTCAGGTTTGCCCAAAGATCATGGGTGATGCAGGTAATACTCCCTTTGGCACAGTTGCCATCCCCACCACATCGGGTCACATCCAATGGCTCATCCACGGCAAACACGATATCGGCAACCGAGACATCCGACGCATCATGCGCCAGCAGATAGCCACCACCAGGACCACGGACAGATTTCACCAATGCCCGTCGACGCAGTTTTGAAAACAGCTGTTCCAGATAGGCGACGGAAATATCCTGACGTTCACTGATCCCCTGCAGGGAAACAGGTCCATCATGCTGCGTTCTTGCCAGATCAATCATGGCAGTCACCGCGAAACGCCCCTTGGTCGTCAGACGCATGGCCTTGGCTCCTGAAGAAAAAATAGTTGAATAAAGGAGTCAAGTATAGAATTCCTGATTTTTTCAGTCAACTATTCCAGCAAAGAAATCACAGTGAATCGGTAGGAATTGTTGTCAGAAACACAAAGAACGTGACATCATGAAGGCAGAGCACCCGCACGGGGTCTGCCTCCATCAAAAAACGGCTTACTCGATACCGAAATGTTTCATCCGCATTCTGCAGTCAGAATCGCCACGCATCGCCCCCTTACGGTACCAATCGTAAGCCTCGTCAGCCTTATCCTGTTCATACAGGAAATCACCCAGTTCCAGCATCGCACGGGCGTAACCACTTTGTGCCGCCTCACGGAACAGCGACTCGGCTTTTTCCAGATCCAGGAGCGATTCATCCTGGCTGTAAAGCAGTCCCAATCTCGTCTGAGAGAGTGGATCCCCCTTTTCAGCGGCATAAGTCAGAAACATCAGCATGCCTTCATCGTCACAATCCTTTTCAGCCATCTGGGCCAGTTCACGGAGCGCTTCTTCCGGAAGATTACAGAATTCATCAGTCATTGTTTTAATCCTTATCAAAGTGAATGGCAGAATTATACAGAGACGCCCCGAAAAACAGACACTTTCTGATGCCACAGCACACTGCCATTGGTCTAGTGCCTGCCATAAAGACACAGCAGAAAGACGCAGGTCCCAGCACCCACGATGTGACCACTGTCAATAAAAGCTACCCACCGGCATAGCCAGTGGTTCTTCATATCGACTGTAAGGCTCTGTTACCAGCAGCGCCCTAACAGGCTCGTCTAAACACTGTCATTTGCATGTCTGTTACCGGCCACCCGTAAACGGGTCTTCCGCATACGGTATCCTCAGCTGATCGCCCAGTCTG
>CAVJQJ010000042.1:0-10107 GCA_963651715.1 Anaerovoracaceae bacterium | reverse complement strand
GTATCCCTGGACATACAGATTGCCAAGATTGACCTGGGCACCCATACAGCCCTGATCCGCGGCTTTCCGGTACCAGTAGACTGCCTGCTCATACGACTGGTCAACACCACGGCCTCTCGCATACATCCAACCCAGATTGAGCTGACCATCTGCATCGCCTTGATCGGCTGCTTCCTGAAAGCAGTGGACAGCCTGCTCATCGGATTGCTCGATACCACGGCCTTCCAGATACATGTTCCCCAGAAAGAACTGACCGGTTGCATTGCCCTGGCTGGCAGATGCCTTGTCCCAATGAACGGCCTGCTTGTCGGACTGCTCGACACCGTGACCGGTCTCATACATCCACCCCAAATATTGCTGTGCGTCGGCATCTCCCTGATCCGCGGATTTCTGATACCAGTAGACCGCCTGCTCGTCTGACTGCTCAACACCCCGTCCTTGTCTGAACATCTCGCCAAGGTTGAACTGGGCGCCCGCATCTCCCTGCTGGGCAGATACCAGGATTTCATGCAGTGCATCACCGTTTTCAGTCATTGAAGTGCCTTTCTAAAAACAGGTTGAGAAAAGCAGGCATCATCCTGCCGCGCTTTTAAATGACGGTTTGTGTCAGATGCAGTGTATCGCGGTCAGCCACGGAAACCGTCAACCACAAATTTGTGGTTGGAAACGCTCCCTCGCATCAATAACTGGAGTGCCATACTTCGCCTGTGTTCCAACGGGATGTCCAATGGCTCAGATAGCTCTTGGCGACATCACGGTCATTCCAGACAACGATGACATTCTCACTGTTGCTCCGCGCGGCGGCATTGGTGTAGTTGTAGCTCCCGGTTTCGGTATGGGTGCCGTCCACGATGATGTATTTGTCATGATGGATCTTGTAATGGCTGGTTGTCCGCAGGTCGATACCGGCATTCGCCACCAAGTTCATCGCCGCACGGCTGGCATCACTGCGGTTGCTCTTTTCATCGATGATGACCTTCACATCCACACCACGTTTGCGGGCAGCGATGAGTGCTTTCATGATTTTTGGGGAGGTGAAGGAATACGCCGCCATCCGGATACTGGATTTTGCCGTACTGATGACACGGATGACCATGTTCTCCGCACCACCATCTGGCGAAAACGCCGTCCAGATTGGTCCCGCATAAACCGATGCTGCCAGGGCGATGCCTGCGGCAAAAACCGAAAGTCTGGTGATGATGGTACGTGGATTCATGATTGCTCCCTTCCTGTTTCCAAATCCAGATGCAGTATTGTCCAGACTCCCTGGCAGAAAATACGATTCAATGCGTTCTGGAATATCCCGACATACTTGCGAGGGATACAATGTAACACGGTTGGCGGATCAATGGCTATAACCACAAAATTGTCGTTATCGCATTTTTATCCAAACATTTTCAGTGTTGTTTTTGGGCAAAGACCGTTTCTCATGTAGCCATTTGAACACACATTTATTGACTGTCAGTAATACTGTAAAACTGTCAGAAAAAGAAACGCAAGAAATGGAACTTTTTTTCAAATAATCAACGAGATAGTGCTTTTCTATATTGTCATAAAATAGGCGTTCAGCTAACCTTGTATTGCATGGTTATGCCATGTAAATACCATCAAAAAAAGCTTGGCGGGGATTAGCTTCCGCACCCCCTTTTCTTTGGGGGAATTTGATAAAGCAGTGCACGGAAAACCGCTCATTCGTGGGCGGTTTTTCATTGAAAAAAATTCCTCCAGTAACCGAGCCCGCCGATCTGGGCTCAGTATCCGAAAAAGATATCCCGCTGAAAACAGATATGGGCAGGTCGTCTCATTGATCTGCCCATGTTTGATGCGGTTTCATATTTTCCTCTTGATGCAGGGGGAAACGCCTCCCACCCTGATCTCCAAAAAACAAAGACAACTATCAAACGATGTTTTCTGTCATCAACAATTTGTGAAACCGTCATTTCGCTTAAATCAAAACCTTCATTTCGCTTGATTTGAAACAACTAAAATCGAAAAATCACCCCAGTGCAACGAGCTCAGCAATGGAAAAGAGCGCGGCCTTGCCTGCCAGAAAGACCTTGTTGCCATCCACACGGCAATACAGCGTGCCTCCCCGTTCTGATGCCTGATAGGCAGTCAGTGACTGACGTCCGATGACCTGCGCCCAATAAGGGGCGATATGGCAATGCCCTGAACCGCAGACGGGGTCTTCATTGACGGCAAGTTTCGGGGCAAATGACCGCGATACGCAGTCATGGTCATCCTTTTTTCCGCCCGCAGTGGCGTGCTGGAGCAGTCCATCCAATCGAACCAGTCCCGCCATGTCCGGGGTCATGTTCCGCACGGTCTCTTCCTCATCAAAGACACAGAGCAGGTCTCTGCCCATGTAAGCTGCTATTGGACGGCTACCAAAGGCCGCTTCCATCGCATCGGTCACCGCAACGGGTTTCAAGTCATAGGCAGGGAATTCCATTTCATAGACATCCCCCTTTTTCGTCACGATGAGTTCACCGCTCAATGTCGAGAAGACAATCCTGTCCGCATCGGGTTCATAAAACCGCAACAGGACATATCCAGAAGCCAGGGTGGCATGACCACAGAGATCGATTTCACCGCCTGGGGTAAACCATCTGAGATGGTAACAGCCATCGGACTGTTTCACCATAAATGCCGTTTCAGACAGGTTGTTTTCTTTGGTGATGGACATCATCAGGCTGTCGCTGAGCCATTGATCGAGGACACAGACTGCGGCGGGATTTCCGCTAAAGACCTGATCGGTGAATGCATCGACAATATACTGTTTCATGGTGTTTTTCCTGTTGTCAGCGGTTGGGATAAAGAATGACAAAGCACTACAGATGACAATGCCTAGTCTTTACAGGCAGGGCATGTGCTTACCTGATGCGATTCAGATTACTTGAGCGATGGCGTGATCATCACATCGCATTCTGCTTCATTCAGACCGGTGTGGGCCATGCTGCCCACGATGTATTCCTGCAGACGGCTGCGGGGCTTCTTGCCCAGCACCAGCAGGTCGATATTGTTGACGGTGATGTTTTCAAGAATCGTACGGTCAGGCAGCCCGACCTTGACGACGGTCTTGACCGGGTGACTGATACCTAGAGAATCAACAAATTCCTTGATGGAGGCTTCTGCCTCTGCAACGACCCGCTTCTGGGCTTTTTCCAGCACATCTACCGGTGTTGGCGCCCGGCTCAGCAGCATGGCGGTTGGTGGCATGCAGACATGCATCAGGGTGATTTCCGCATCCTGAGGAATGAAAGGCAGTGCCTGTTTGACCTGATGGGCGGATGCTTCCGTGAATTCAACTGGAATCAGCACACGTTTATAAGGATATTCAGGATTGTTGCGGACAACCAGAACAGGGCAAGGGCATCCCTGAATGATTTTGACCGGGGTATTGCCGATGATTGGAACAGCATGATAGCCATGACCATGTTTGCCCATGACCAGAAGGCCCGCATTGTTTTTCTGGATGAGGAGCTGGATTTCCGCCGTAATCCTGCCAACACTCACAATCGGCGTCACCGAGACACCCTGCTCATCTTTCAGTGCATCAGCTCGTGACTGAAGCCCTTCCTGAATGCCCTTAAGCAGGGTTTCCTGACTGACATTGGATGAACCTGCAAAGAATTTCAGGAACGCATCTGCGTCAGATTTTTCCTGGATATAGCTGAGGAGGACATCGCCATCGGCAGCATTCTTTGCAATGATGGCTCCCCGGACTTCAGCTCTTTTCGCCCAGTCCGACATATCTGTCGCCACCAGCACGGGAAGTTTTCCGCTCATAGGTTTCTCCTATAAAAATTGCCTGAATCAATGCATTCAAGCATACCTGATGGTGACTTTGGATGTCTATATAAAACGGGGGCAGAAACGATAGCTATAGATACTACCGTCCGCAGAGCTGGGTATAGACCGCTTCGGTGGAGGTGCCTGCACGGACGGGCTGCCACCCTGGATCCGGCATGGAACCGAAGGAATCGCCCTGAGGTCCGATGGTCTCACCGGAGATGCGGTGGACTTTCCGCGCACGGCAGTCAGCCTCATAGGTTGCCTTGATGGTGTAGCCCTTTGTGCCGTCGTCTGTAGTCGGCAGCTGGATGAGGAACTGCCCCTGATGGTTGGCTTTGTTGAGTGTGGCGTTGTCGGTGAAGGTCCTGCCTTCGCGGCTCTTATGCACTGCGGTCCAGTTGCTGTCGACCTTGAAACGGACATCACGCTGTCCCTGACCACCACGGGAGCCATCCTGACCACCACCCTGTCTGTCACAGCCGACAACGAGCGAAGCCAGCACGATCACCACCAGCAGGAGTCTTTTCACATCAGTCCCCGATGTTCAGTTCTGTGCAGATGACGCGGTCAACGAGTCCTGAGACTTTTTCAGGTTCGACGGGGACTTCTTTCACGGTACGGTCTTCCTTGCCATCGACATAGTCGTAATCGATGGTGACAACCTTGCCCTGACAGTCACTGCGGCCATGGATGACACGCAGTCCGGTATTTTCCTCATCCTTGACACCCCGCATCCAGACCTGTCCGGTCGCGTTCTTGAAAACGCCTTCATGATAGTCATAGTCAGCGGAATAGATGGACCACGTCAGGCCTTCGCGTTCACGCACAGGGAGCCATTCGCCGTCTTCGGCGCTTGCGGTGGCACAGATGCCCATGACCGCTGCCAATCCCAGTATCCATTTTTTCATGATGACCGCTCCTTCTGTTAAAAATCCAATGACTGCTGCCAGCATCGGAACACCTGCTTATGCAGCTCAGGTGAGAAAACGTCTGTCCATGTATAGTCTGCCGCTTCGACCGCCTTGATCCTGTCCGATACGCAGTCGCGCAGGGCATCAATCAGGTTTTCCGTCACACCGACAATCCTGCCTTTCTGAAAACGGATGACGCCACGTTCATGCAGTCCGCCAAAGAGATCCCGCTCATCGGGCTTGGCATAGTAGGCGAAAGGATCCTGTGCCTTGTCCCGGGGGGTGTATGCAATGAGCCGGAGGTCAAACGCATAACCTTTGCCTGGAGTACGGAACGCCTGTTCAAACGCCGTCTCGAGCGCGGCGATGATGCCACTGCCCCGCTCTTCGATGAACGCCGCCTGTTCGGGCTGGGTCATCTCACGGCCGATGAGGAAAGGACGCCCGGCACGGTCACGCATACCTTTGAGAAAGACATCCATGGTTCGATTCCGTTTGGTGTCCGGTACCGTATGAAACTCAAAGGCATCACTGCACAGGGTGTAGTACAGATCCCCGACGAGGAGGAACAGGACACCTGGGAGTTTTTCCATTGCTTCTGCCAGCTGTTCCTCGGTTATTGCTGAGACTTTTGCCATTCGGGAATCCACATCCTATCAATCATGCCATGACGCCATTATGGCAAAAAAACAGGTTGCTTTGCGCCGTTTTGAGCCTGTATCAGAAAAAAATCATGTGCCTGTTTTCTCGTTGGCAGGCCGCTTTTTCTCGACTTTCTGACATCTGTTTTGATGTTGACGTCATCTGCTTGATATTGCGTCTAATCCCCTCTAAATATCCTGAAATATTGACGCAAACGGCTTCAGGGGGCATGATGTCAACTAGAGGCGACAATCATCACGAAAGGGCAATTCTATGACAATGAGCAGAAGTCCCGCGAACCTGATCAACCCCGTGCCTGTCGAATATATCCATCAGGTGAAGATAAATCCTGACTCAATCACGGAGGTGCCGCCTGAATACGCGATTCCAGACCTCTATCTGCTGGCCATCTCCCTCAACCCAGCCCTCTTCAGCAAAGTCCCTGCCGCCATGCTCACCGAGCCGTTCTGCCACAAGGCGGCGACCAAATATCCAGATTCATTCGCCTACATCCCTGAAGCCCAAAGAACGTATGACCTCTGCATGGCTACAGTCGCCAGACAGGGCAGCAACATCCGGTTTGTGCCAACAGTGCTGATGACGGAGGAGATGTTCCTCGAAGCCGTCAGGAACACCCCTTCAGCAATCCAGTATATGCCACCGACACTGCTGACTGAAAATGTCTGCGCACTGGCGGTGGAAGCCGATCCGGAGAACCTGAAGTATGTACCACCAGCCCTGGCAACGCCTGCGATGGGCATGAAGGCAATCGAGGAGGATGGTGAAAACCTGCAACTGGTGGCAGAGGAAAACCGCATTGCGGAGCTCTGCGAAGCCGCTGTCAGGAAATCGCCGTTCGCCCTGCAGTATGTTCCTGAAGCACTTCGGACCGATGCACTCTGCCAGCTGGCGTTTGCCCAGCACGCTGGCACATTGCGTTTCATGCCTGCATCCGCCATCAGCAAACAGATGGTCCTTGATGCTGTCTCCAGTGATCCGACACTACTGCGTTATCTGACCAAGAAATCGGTGACCGAGGAAGCCTGCCAGATTGCCGTGCTGAAAGACCCAATGACGTTGGCATTCGTCCCGGAAAAACTGAAATCCGCCAAACTCTGCCAGATGGCGGTTGAAATCAACGGCAACGCATTGCAGTTCGTCCCGAAAAAACATCGGGAACTGGTCCCTTGCCTGACTGCTGTACTGATGAATCCGGAAGCCATTGCCTATGTGCCGCACAAAATGCTGGATGAGACACTCTGCCGGATTGCCATCAACCGGAACAGCGCCCTGCTGGCGGAAATCCCGGAAAAAATGCGGAGCAACACCCTCTGCCGGACCGCCCTTATGGATAACGGTGCGATGCTGTCAGCCGTCCCTGATAAACAGAAGAATGCCACCCTCTGCCGGGCTGCCATCCAGCAGAACGGGATGGCACTGCCTTTTGTTCCAGATGAGTACATGACGCCGGAACTCTGCAAGATCGCCGTGACCCAGACCCCGGAAGCTCTTGGCTGCGTGCCAGATGAATACAAAACCCCGGAACTCTGCACCCAGGCTGTCCAGCATCAAGGCATGGCGCTGCGCTTTGTCCCTGAGCCATTCCTCACCGCCGGACTCTGCGCCCTCGCCGTCATGAACGACCGCCACGCCCTTTCACTGGTGCCCAAAGACCTCCGCACACCGGAAATGAACAAACTGGCAAGAACACGGCGGAAGGGGTGATGCAGGCTGATGGGATGGTTACGACCACTCCATCAGTTTTTCAAAACAGAACTCCAGCATCCATCTCCTGACCATCACTGTTTTTTCTGTTCAGCGGGTTTGCTGACAGGAGACATAACGGGCTGTGGAACATTCATGTCCGGATATACTTTACCGATGTCTTTCATGACACGCTGGACGTGCTTGATGACCTGACGTCCTGTGATGAGGCGGGTGCATTCGTACTGGCGGTCGGTACCCTTGAATTTCGGACACCAGAAGAAGTCGTAGCTGTCGAAGTTCTCGTTGACATCATCCCAACACCCCATGCAACCATGGCTACTGTATACACGGTATGGGGTCTTGAATTCACAGAGTGGCAGTGAGAAACCGCTGATGAGGATGACGGGGACATGGCATGCTCATGCCAGCCAGCTGAGGCCACTGCCAAACCCGATGAAGAAATCGGCATGTTCGATGAGCTCAATCCGCTGCTGGAGGGGGATGTTGCCGGTGAAGTCTTCCGCATCGTGCGGAATGTGGTTCCAAACAAAGCCCAAGCCGTAAGTGGTATGCATGTCGATGCAGAGAACTCCGTAGCCTGCTTTCTTGAGGTATTTGATGACGGTTTCCCATCCGTAGCCATTGTTCCAATATTTGCACTGGGTAGATGCCTGAGTAGCGATGCAAACGTAAGGTTCCTTAATCTTGCGTTTGGAACCAAGCTTGAGTTTCGGGATGATTTCTTCTGGGTCGACACCAAGGATGTAGCCTGCAGTCCAATGCAAGCCAACCTTACGGAAATCAATCGGCAGCCAGTTGACATCCCCTTTGAAGAAAAGGCCAACTCGGTAGGTGGCGTAAGGTTTTCGATTCTTGATCGTTTCAGGCGTGCTGAAGGTGATATCTTTGTACTGGTCCTTGAAGAGCTCAATGATAAGCGGCCCATACTGACTTCGACCTTACAGTCATGCTGTTGTCGGAATCTTTCCGCATAAGGGAACCAGCCAATAAGGTCACCGAGGGTACCGACTGGGTAGCTGATCAGGACAGGTTTATCCTTGAGATTGAGGACATGTTCGAAGCAGGGTTTAATCTCGCCCTTTTTCAAGACCCTGAAGCCGAACCAGACGAAATATTTCTTCGTACTGGTAATCCATCCGCCCTGACTATCGCAGGAGAAAATGATGTTGCCGGATTCATCGTCGAAGATCTCAGCATGCCAGTCCCCATGAGGAAGCAGGAGTCTTGCGCCATCGTTGAAATCGTAACGGATGCCGAAAGGACCTTCTTGGGGTGGAATGTCTGGAGGTGGAACTGAGTAGGGGCCAGTGTTGGGATTGGCTTTACCCTGTACGTTCTGGGCAGGAGCGGTTGCGGAGTTAGGAGGTGGAGTGACCTGCTGTACTGGCGCCTGTTGGACAATTGATATGGTGCTTGTCTGTACCTGTGGCTGCTGTGGGTCCTGTTCCGCCATGCCTTGTCTCCTGTTTTCTCTGCATCGTGAGTACTTTTATTGATTCGGTAACAGCATCCGCCCAGTTAGTTTCAAAGGGGCATAAGAATACCATTTTCACTTTTGCAGTATAACAGTTTCAGATTTGGCCATGAAACAGTTGAGATAGACTCCTTCGAATATTTTTAGTATGTGTTGGAATACACTCCATAAAAAAGGGAGACCGAAGTCCCCCTTTTTTATCGTAGCTTTGTATGCCTGATGCTTACAGACCTTTCAGTCTATCGAGGACGGTGTCACGGCCAAACAGGCAGACGACCGCATCGATGGACGGGGTGTGAAGTTCACCTGTCAGCAGCAGACGCAGTGGCATTGCTACCTGTGGCATCTTCATCTTGCGCTGTTTCAGGATGCCTTTCATCATGGTTTTCAGCGCATCACGGTTCCAGTCGATGGTTTCGATATTGGCGGCGTATTCCTTCAGCGCATCGCGGGAAGCATCGGTCAGATGTTCTTTCAGCACTTCTGGGTCTGGTTCTGGTTTGCCGTAGAAAATCAGGGTGCTATTCGCCAGTTCGTTCAATGTGTTCGCACGGTCTTTCATGAGCTCGATGACATCCTGCAGTGCTGGACCGGAGGACAGGTCGACACCGAGTTTTTCGAGCTGTGGACGGATCAGTTTTTCCAGACGGCCGTTGTCGGCTTCACGGATGTAGTGATTGTTGAGCCAGTTGAGCTTTTCAGTATTGAACTGGGAAGCGGAAGAGGACAGATGGTCGAAGTCGAACCATTCGCAGAACTGGTCCATGTTGAAGACTTCATCATCCCCGTGGCTCCAGCCAAGGCGTGCCAGATAGTTGAGCATCGCTTCTGGCAGATAGCCTGCGACAGGGTATTCCATCACAGAGACTGCACCATGGCGTTTGGACAGTTTTTCACCATCATCACCCAGAATCATTGGCAGATGCGCATATTCAGGAACAGGTGCATTCAGTGCCTTGAGCATGTTGATCTGGCGTGGGGTGTTGTTGACGTGGTCATCACCACGGATGACATGGGTGATGCCCATATCCCAGTCGTCGATGACAACGCAGAAATTGTAGGTTGGGGTCCCGTCAGAACGGGCGATGATCAGGTCGTCCAGCTGGCTGTTGGCGATGGTGACTTCACCCTTGACCTTGTCGACCCAGGTGACTGCGCCTTCCTGTGGGTTGCGGAAGCGGACAACAGGGTTCACACCTTCTGGGACAGGCGGCAGGACCTTGCCGGGTTCTGGACGCCATTTGCCATTATAGCGTGGCATTTTGCCAGCCGCTTTCTGCTGTTCACGCATTGCATTCAGTTCTTCTGGAGAACAGTAGCAGTAGTAAGCAGTACCGTCTTTCAGCATCTGTGCGATGACTTCACGGTAACGGTCCATACGTTTCATCTGATAGTAAGGACCCTCATCGTGCTGCAGGCCGAGCCACTGCATACCGTCGATGATCGCCTGGACTGCCTCATCGGTGGAACGCTCAACGTCAGTATCCTCAATACGCAGGACGAAGGTGCCTTTGTGGTGGCGGGCATAGGCCCAGGAATAGAGTGCAGTACGTGCAC
>CAVJQJ010000041.1:3171-20094 GCA_963651715.1 Anaerovoracaceae bacterium | reverse complement strand
CTTCGACATTGTTCTGTGCTGTCTGCGTCCGATTGTTGAGTTGATTTCTGAGTCTGTTTCTGGCAAGGGCATGACCCGACAATCCAAGTATTGCACCCGGTATTCCCCACATTGCTGACTGACCGCCTGTATCAATCGCTGTATCTAAGAATGCTTGATTCATGTCCACAGGGTTGCTGTGTGGGTCAAGGATTGCAGGTAATGCTGTCTGTACTGTTGTTGCGATTGTTTCGCCAGGGAGTTCTCCGAAACCTACTTTTACTAAACCTCTTCCTGCTCCTTGCAATGCTTCTGTTCCTGTTCCGTGAAGCAGCGCATTTCTTGCTTGTCCAAAGCCTTCGTTGATGCCGAATATCTTTTCTGTCGCACCTTCTGTTGCACCACCGATAGCAGAGCCAATCAGAGATGCGGTTGGTGATGTACCTTGTTCCCGAAAATCGCTGTATTCGTTACCTGCTTCCCATGCACCCATTGCATACGGATTACCGCCTGTCACCAATGATTGCAGTGCTGACTGGAGAATGTTGGTTGCGTGTTCTCCAATCTGCCTGTCCATTTCAGAGTCGTAGTTGACGTGTGTATTACTGACTTTGTTTGCTACATCTCTTATGTCGTTTGCGCCCCATATGAGCTGTTGACCCAGGTCTGTTTCATTCAGAAATGGTGTGTTTTCTGCTATTGCCTGTTGAAGACCTGCTACTGCTCTTGCAGTGTTTGCCGAGAACCCCCTGACAAAGTTTTCCCCCCAGCCTACTTCGTCTTTTTTTTGTCTAGCTGCTTCAGCTGTTTCAGCCGCTTTTCTTGCTTCTGCTGCTTTTTCAGTTTCAGCCAGGCTGTTTGTCAGTCCATACACGATTTCATCGTTTCTCGACATCCGGAAAGCTGTTGTCGATTACATCAACCAGGGACGTCCGGAAACACTGCGCAACGAACGTTACGACGAATACCTCAACAGACTGTCATCATTTGATACCACCCAGCAGGTCAATGCAGACATGGTGACAGCACTCTTTGCGAAAGGAGCTTAAAAATGGCAGACAAGACTCTTTCCCGTGGCGATATCTGGTTTGATATCCTGACCCACGGATATACGCTCCGTACTGGGCAGTGCGCTTCCATCCGGGTTGCCGATGGACAGTTTGCAGGCAAACCTGCCCGCATGATTGCAGTTGTCCCAGATCCAGACAATCATTATCCCCGTGCGGCGAAAGGCGAGGTTGGCCTGCTTGAAGGCTGGACCTTGGGCAAAGTCGTTGCAGAAGCCATTGAACAGGATAAGGCAAAAGACAAGGCAGACAAACGTGCCATCATTGCCATCATCGATGTCCCATCCCAGGCCTATGGACGGCGTGAAGAAGCCTTTGGCATCCATCTGGCATTGTCCGCAGCAGCGGGGACCTATGCAAAGGCACGGCTGGCAGGACATCCTGTCATCGGGCTGATTGTCGGCAAGGCCATGTCCGGCGCCTTTCTGGCACATGGCTATCAGGCAAACCGGTTGATCGCCTTCAATGACAGTGGCGTCCTGATCCATGCGATGGGCAAAGCCTCTGCCACCCGGATCACCAAACGCACCGTGGATTCACTTACGGAACTGGCTTCCACCATTCCACCGATGGCATACGATATTGCAAACTTTGCGAAACTCGGCCTGCTGGAAAACCTGCTGGATATTGCCGATCCATCCTCTCCGACTGAGGCGGAAACCGCACTTGTCATCCAGACGGTCACCGGAAGACATCATTGCCAAACTGAAAACGCAGGAAACCCTGCCGTTTTCCGGGATGAAACCGATTCAGGCGATTGAACAGCTCCTGAACGAAAATATCCCTGAGTCTTGGGGTGTCACCGGCAGCTGCGCCTTTGCATTGGCAACCGGCAGGAATGTCATGCATGCGGAAAGCGACCTTGACCTGCTGATCCGATGTCCTGAAGCAGTCAACCGTGAACTTTTCAGGAATCTGGCAGACCGACTGTCATCACTCCCCTGCCGGACAGACATCCAGATTGAGACACCTGAGGGAGCTTTCTCGCTGAAAGAATGGATGCGTCCAGACAACCGTCAGGTCCTGCTGAAGACAGACTTCGGTCCCCTGTTGACCGAAAATCCATGGCATCTCACCCAGAAGGAAAAAGCACAGCAATGGACAGAATAATCTTCACCTTTCCCGGACAAGGCGCCCAGACACCGGGCATGCTGCATACCCTGGCAGAACAGATTCCCTGTTCAGACTGGTATGGCAAAGCATCTGAAACCCTGAAAGAAAATGTCCTTGAGCTGGATACCCCAGATGCCTTGAAAACCACCCGTGCTGTCCAGCTCTGCAATCTGATTGCCGGCGTTGCCTGTGCCGATTAGCTTCAGAAAGCAGGTGTCACACCGGACTATACGGCAGGACTCTCGATCGGCGCTTTCCCCGCTGCCGTCATCTCGGGGGCACTGGATTTTGAAGATGCCGTGAACCTGGTTTCCCTGCGTGGTGTCCTCATGCAGCAGGCCTGGCCAACCGGCTATGGGCTCTCCGCCATCAGCAACATCATGGCATCGTCCTTGGGCAGACTGGTTGATACGGTCAATTCGCCAACAATGCCCATCTATATGGCAAACTTCAACGCTCAGGACCAGTTTGTCATCGCAGGAGCCGATGAAGCCATGGCAACCGTCATGCAATTGGCCAAGAATCAATACAGCGCTAAAGCAGAACGGCTGCACGTTGCGGTCCCCTCCCATTGTCCACTGCTCGACGAACCAGCCGAAACCTTTTTCAGAGCCGTTTCTACCGTACAGCTGAAACGCCCCACGACTGCCTATCTGAGTGGCAGTACCGGCAGGGTACTCTGGCAACCGGAAAGAATCGCGGAAGATCTCGCCTATAACATGGCAAGACCTGTCCATTGGTCAGACGCCATCACCGCCGCCTACGAAAGAGGTGTCCGACTGGCGATTGAAATGCCACCCAGTTCCGTGCTGACCGGACTCTGCATGAAAGTGATGGAACAGGGGGACGCCTTATCCATTCAACGTCACGGCTTCAACACCATCCGGGAAATCGCCTTGAGATTGAAATCGGATCAGTCGCGGTAAGTGCGGGCAACCATTCTAGCCTCCGCTGTCAGGGAAATGGGAAGCCGCAGGAGAATGCGCTGAGGCAACCAGATAAAGGGGATCCTCAAACAACGGCAGGACTTCCATACCGGCAATCTGTGACGGATCATCCTCCAATGACAGCAGAACCGCATCCAGCCGTCCATCCTGAAACTGTGCCATCAGGTTCTGATTGGAATCCATGGCAAGATCGACCTGCATGTCCGGCCTACGCTGTTTCAGGCCGAGCATCAGCTTAGGCACAAAATCCGTAGTCAACGAATACAGACATCCCAACCTGATCCGCCCATTGCTGAATCCAGCCGTTTCACGAGTTGCTTCCACAGCCCGTTTCGTCACCATGACCAGCTCCTCGGCATAACGTGCCAGCGTCTGAGCCGCAGGCAATGGCACCAGATTCCGGGCCATCATGGGAGAACAGCGGGCAACGCAGGACTTCTTCCAGTGAATGCAATGCACGATGCACGCTGACACTCGACATCCCCAACGACTCTGCCGCACGCCCGATATGTTGCTTTTCCATGAAAGCCAGCAGAATCTCAAGCTTGCGGAGCGTCAGTTCAGGATTCAGCATGATGATCCAGTCCCTAAAGGATGCCTCTCTGGCGGTCTCTGGAGAAACGGGCACGGAAGAGGTTGAATTCCCCCTTCTCGATGGCGTCACGCATCTCCCCCATCAGTTTCAGATAGTAATGGATGTTATGGACAGTCGCCAGATGTGTGCCCAGTGTTTCCTTGATACGGTCAAGATGATGCAGATAGGCGCGGGAGAAATGACGGCAAGTATAGCACTGGCACGTTTCATCCAATGGCTTCTGGTCGTTCTTGTAGCGCGCATTACGGATACGGACATCACCAAAACGGGTGAACAGATGGCCATTGCGGGCATTGCGGGATGGCATCACGCAGTCGAACATATCAATACCGTTCGCCACGCCTTCCACCAGATCTTCCGGCGTTCCAACCCCCATCAGGTAATGCGGTTTTTCAGGTGGCAACATCGGACCGACCGCTTCCATGATCCGGTACATCTCATCTTTTGGTTCCCCGACAGAAACCCCACCGACAGCAATCCCGTCAAAGCCGATATCCATCAGCCCGGCAAGGGATTCCTCACGCAGTTCTGGATACATCCCCCCTTGGACAATCCCGAACAGCACGTTCGGATTTTCATTGCGGATGAACTCGTCTTTCGAGCGTTTTGCCCACCGCTTGGACAGCTGCATGGATCTTGCCGCCTCATCCTTCGTGGCAGGACGGCCATCAATCAGGTAAGGGGTACATTCATCTAACTGCATCACAATATCCGAATTCAACGCATATTGGATCTGCATGGAGATTTCCGGGGACAGGAACAGTTTGCTGCCATCGACAGGCGAAGAGAACTTGGCACCCTCTTCAGTCAGCTTGCGCATCGCGCCCAGCGAGAACACCTGAAAACCACCCGAGTCGGTCAGGATGGGACGGTCCCAGCCGATGAATTCGTGCAGCCCGCCAAACTGGCTGATGATATCGGTTCCCGGACGCAGCCAAAGATGGAACGTGTTGCCCAGGATAATCTGGGCTTCGGTTTCATGGAGATCCGCCGGCGACATCGCCTTGACCGCGCCATAAGTTCCGACTGGCATGAAAATCGGTGTCTCCACGGTGCCGTGGTTCAGCTTCATCCGGCCTCTTCGGGCTTTTCCATCGGTTTTCAGCAGTTCAAATTCAAGCATGTTGCATCCTCAAGGTATCAATCGGTGGCGTCTGGACGGTTGGTCAGGAACATGGCATCGCCATAGCTGAAGAAACGGTATTTCTCAGCAATGGCATGGGCGTATGCCTTGCGCATGCGGTTGTAACCGGCAAAAGCGGAAACCAGCATCAGCAATGTGGATTTAGGCAGATGGAAATTCGTCACCAGATGATCCACGGTGTGGAAAGTATATCCCGGGGTGATAAAGAGACGGGTCTCACGGCTGCCAGAAACCAGTTCGCCAGTCTGGGAAGCGGATTCCAGCGCACGCAGGCTGGTTGTGCCGACAGCCACGACCTTTTTACCCGCCGATTCCGCCGCTTTCACGGCTGCAACGGTTTCTTCTGGAATCGTGTACCACTCCGAATGCATCTCATGTTCGGCAAGATTCTCACTACGCACAGGCTGGAAAGTCCCCGCCCCCACATGCAGCGTCAGCCAGGCCTTCTTCACCCCTTTCTGATCGAGCGCCGCCATCATCGCATCATCGAAATGCAGGCCGGCAGTCGGTGCCGCGACCGCACCCAGTTCTTTGGCAAAGACCGTCTGGTAGCGGGTCTCATCGTATTCCGTCGCCGCACGTTCAATATAAGGAGGGAGCGGCAGGTGGCCATAGGTTTCCAATACCTCAAAGACATTCTGAGGAAAACGCAGGATATAGAATTCCCCCTCACGCCCTTCAACCGTCAGTGGCACTGTGTCATCAATCAAAACTGTACTGCCCGCTTTCGGAGACTTGGAGGAACGGATCTGCGCCAATGCCTTGTCCTCTCCCAGCACACGCTCAACCATGATTTCGATTTTTCCACCCGTTGCTTTCGAACCATAGAAACGGGCTTTCAGCACCTTGGTATTGTTGAACACCAGCAGATCCCCTTCTTCAAGGTAATCCAGCAGATGGTCGAAATGGGAATCGGTGACCTGCTGCGCACCGACAACCAACAGGCGGGAAGCACTGCGTTGCGCCAAGGGTGCCTGGGCAATCAGTTCCTGAGGCAGGTCAAAATCAAAATCAGAGAGTGTGTACATCGCTTATATTGGAAATAACTTCATCGAACAATCTGCAAGTATAACGTATCCTGCCTGTTCACCCCCTGTGAAAACAGAAGAAAGCCGTACAGAATGTCAAACATACCGTGAATTTCTCCGAAGAAAATCCCTTAGTAAACAATGATGAAGCTTTCATAAATATACTGTTTACTGTTGACATAGACCTGAATTGAACGTAGTCTGGATTTGATGTCTGGTGATAAAAGAGATGGGGAGTTAAACCCCGACCTCTTTTGCTAAAAAACCAGACAGGTCGGCATTGGTTGGAATTCCGAAGGTGACATTGGACACCCTAGCACCCAACCACCCTGCTGATAAAGAATGCTCATTGAACTGGTACGGCAGATTATGGTTGCAGGCTTCCCGCATAAAGGTCGTAAAGAGCGGCGACAATACATTTGAGCATCATTTTTCCGATAAACAGTATCCAGAAATCTCAACCGCTACTTTGTCTAACGGCATCTGGAACTGGTCTTTTGAGCTGTTTATTGGAATACTCCTTTGCACCAATCGTTTGACTGGAAATATCGCTTCCAGCAGGGACTGTAAAAACAGTGCAACCGTATCCAGAATTAGCGCTCTGGACGATTGGTGCATTTCCAGATAAACGGTTCCAGATATCTCAACTATCGCTTGAACGACAGCACTGGAGCTGATCTTTACTGCCGTTTATCGGGATATCTTTTTACAGAGTTAAGTTATGTTCATCAAGGTTTGCTTGGAAAGAATCGATGACTTAAAACTGTATTAACAGGGCTTCCCATAGGTCTAATTTTCCTGTTGCGGTTGCCTCCTGACCTGTTGGCAATAATGGAGTCAGGTCAAGAAAAGCCTGTTTGACATGGATTCAATAGCGTATCAGACGCATCTGCTCTATGCCATTCAGGCTTTTTCTTTGTCTAAGGATTCCACCATCATATAAATCAATGTATTCCCAATAAATGCCTGATAATATCGGGTTATGGATAAGTTTGAGAAACTGGGCATCAGATCGGCAATGGACTGCATCCTGCATCTGCCGATGCGCTATGAGGACGAGACGCAGGTGACGGATATCGCCGATGCATGCGCCTGCCGTTCCGGCACGGTCCAGATTGAGGGCATCGTCCGCAACACCGAGGTCCAGTACCATCCCCGGAAACAGCTGCTGGTAACCGTTGAGGACAACACCAGCGAACTGACGCTCCGCTTCATCCATTTCTATGGCAATCAGGTCAAGCAGTTTGCCGAAGGCAGGCGTGTCCGTGCACGGGGCGAACTCCGGGGCGGGTTCATCGGGACAGAGATTGTCCATCCGACTTATAAGATCGTGACAGAAACCACGCCGCTGCCAACCGCTTTGACACCGGTTTATCCATCGGGTGTGGGCATTTCCCAGACCATGCTCCGCAAGCGTATTGATGAGGCCCTGAAAACAGAGCCGTTGACCGATACCCTGCCCGCATCACTGCTCACGGAACTGCAGCTGCCGGCCTTTGGCAGGTCTGTGCAATTCCTGCATCATCCGTCTGTCACTGCAGACTGCAACGCGCTATCTGACCGCACCCATCCTGCCTGGCAGCGCATCAAGTTTGATGAACTGCTCGCCCAGCAGCTTTCGATGCGGCGGGCAAGAATGGCAAGACGACAGCAGAAGGCCCATCCTTTCAAGCAACCAGGCAAAACCACCCAGCGTTTCCTCGCCCAGCTGCCTTTCCAACTGACCCATGCACAGCAACAGGTGCTGGATGAAATCCGTCAGGACCTGATGAGTGATTACCCGATGCAGCGGCTGCTTCAGGGGGATGTCGGCAGTGGGAAGACAGTGGTATCCGCACTGGCCGCACTGCAGGCTATCGACAGCGGTTATCAGGCGGCTTTGATGGCACCGACGGAAATCCTTGCCGAACAGCATTACCACCGTATTGCCGACTGGCTGGAACCGATTGGTATCCATGTGGTCTGGCTGAACGGCAACATGAAGAAAAAAGAGCGGACACCGATTCTGGAAGCCATTGCTTCCGGTGAGGCACAGCTTGTCGTAGGCACCCATGCCTTGATTCAGGACACCGTGACCTTTGCAGACCTTGGTCTGGTGATTGTCGATGAACAGCATCGTTTCGGCGTCGGACAACGGCTGCTCCTCCGCAACAAAGGCAGCCAAGCCGCCATCCTGCCCCA
The DNA here is from genome assembly GCA_963651715.1 of Anaerovoracaceae bacterium. Taxonomy (GTDB): domain Bacteria; phylum Pseudomonadota; class Gammaproteobacteria; order Burkholderiales; family Burkholderiaceae_D; genus Oxalobacter. The sequence continues at coordinate 12,040 of CAVJQJ010000041.1, read as the reverse complement.
TCAGCTGATGATGAGTGCCACCCCGATTCCCCGCACACTGGCAATGACATTCTATGCAGACCTGGATGTCTCGGTCATTGCAGAACTGCCACCAGGCCGTACCCCGGTACTGACCCGTCTGATTGATGACGGCCGCCGGGATGAGGTTATCGAACGGATCTACGGCGCAGCCCAACAGGGACGTCAGGTCTACTGGGTCTGCCCATTGATCGAGGAATCGGAAACACTGGACCTGCAGAATGCGGTTGAGACCTATGAACTGCTGACAGAAGCATTGGCAGGCCTCAGAGTCGGGCTTGTCCATGGCAGGATGAAACCTGCCGAGAAGCAGGCAGTCATGGCAGCCTTCCAGAACAACCAAATCCAGGTATTGGTTGCCACTACCGTGATTGAGGTCGGTGTCGATGTCCCGAATGCCTCCCTGATGGTGATTGAGCATGCCGAACGGTTCGGTCTGTCCCAACTGCACCAACTCCGTGGACGTGTTGGCAGGGGCAGCACCGCCAGTGTCTGCCTGCTGCTTTACCAGAAACCGTTGGGTCAGGTGGCACGGCAACGGCTCCGCATCATGCGAGAAACAAATGATGGTTTTGAGATTGCACGGCAGGATCTTGAAATCCGGGGACCGGGGGAATTCCTGGGAGCCCGACAGTCTGGACAGCAGATGCTCCGTTTTGCAGACCTTGAACAGGATGGCCATCTGATTGACCAGGCGGCGGATACCGCCCGGAAACTGCTCCACGGTCAGATTTCCGAATCCGAACAGATTATCAACACCCATCTCGACAGATGGCTGAGCAATCGGGAGGAATTCCTGAATGTCTGAGAACAGGACATCGCCTCTCAAACAGGAGCAGCCTTCCCGCATTGCGCTCTACTGCAGACTGGTGCGGCTGGATAAACCGATTGGTTCCCTGCTGTTGCTCTGGCCGACATTGGGTGCATTATGGATTGCTTCCCAAGGCATTCCCGCCATCCTGCATCTGGTCATCTTCACCCTGGGAACCATCCTGATGCGCTCTGCGGGCTGCGCCATCAATGACTATCTCGACCGAGATGTGGATGGATCGGTCAAACGGACCGAGAACCGTGTGCTGGCAACGGGATTGATTGCACCGAAAGAAGCCCTGTGGGTCACCGCGGCGCTCGCAGGTGTTGCTTTCCTGCTGGTTCTGCCCCTGAACCGGCTGACCATCGGACTGTCGGTTGTCGCAGCTTTCATTGCGGCGGTGTATCCGCTGTTCAAACGCTTCTTCCCGATTCCCCAGGCATGGCTTGGACTGGGCTATGGCTTCGGGATTCCGATGGCGTATGCCGCTGTCCTCGACACCGTTCCCGTCACAGCATGGCTCCTGCTTGCCGCCAATGTCTTCTGGACCGTGGCATACGATACGGAATATGCGATGGTTGACCGGAATGATGACCTGAAACTGGGGCTTCACTCTTCTGCCATTACTTTCGGCCGGTTTGATATCGCCGCCATCATGATCTGTTATCTGCTGATGCTGGGACTGACACTGGTCACAGGATATCTGGCAGGCCTTGGCAGATGGGCGCTGGTGGGCTGGCTCGGCGCCATCGCCTGCGTCATCTACCACAGGTATCTGATACGTAACCGCGACAGGGATAACTGTTTCAGGGCTTTCAACCATAACAACTGGTTGGGTTTTTCGCTGTTTATCGGGATTGTATTGGATTGTGCTCTAGGTTAACATGAACATGTTATTCAGGTCGTTGAATAGCATAGGCTTTTAATGGCCTTTTTGAACAGCGACCATCAAAAAGTCATTTCTTCAACACTTTTGAGAGGAAGATCAATTATGGAAATTCTTGAAAACCCAGGTCAGGCAAAAGACGGCATCATCGGCGGTCTGCAGTCCATCATCACCGACGCAGAAAGCACCTTGGCTGGTGCATGTGACAACGGTACCGTCCAGGCTGCAAAACAGAAACTGGAAGAAGCCATCACCGAAGCAAAATTCATGCTGGCCCAGGCTCAGGAAGTCGTTGCCGACAAGGCAAAGGCATGCGCAGTCAAGACCGTTGAATATGCAAAAGAAAACCCTGTCAAGACGGCAGGCATCATTGCAGCAGTCGGTGCGGTTGCCGGTTTCCTCATTGCCCGCGCAATCTACAAGAAAGACTGAACCGGACACCCATGGCATTGACTGACCATATTGCCAAGATGGCAGGCACACTGCTTGCCATCGCGAAGTGCCGGGCAGAACTCGCCGCCATTGAGATTGAAGATGAATGGAAACGTCTTCTAGGCTACTTCATTTTCTCCCTGGCGGCATTTTTCTGCCTGTTCTTCGGCGTACTCATGGCGGCAATCCTCATCATTGTCCTCTGCTGGGATATCTGCCGGATTCCGGCAATCATCGGTGTCTCCGCATTCTTCCTGATTGCGGGGCTCATCATCCTGACCTGTGTCCGACGCAGCATCCATAACAAGCCAAGAATGCTTGACCTGACCCGTCAGGAATTCGCACGCGATATCGCCCGGCTGAAAACCTCCAACACAACCGAGACCAAAGAATAAGGGGACGACTATGGCTGATGCAGCGACAAGAGAGGCACGGAAAAAAGAACTGCTGATTGAAAGCACCCTGCTCCGTGAACAGATGGCGGTTCAGGTACTGACGGTTATCCATACCCCGAATGCCATCACCAAGGGAATCAGTCTTGTCCAGAAAATCCGTTCCATCGGTGTCAAACCGCTCCTGATTGGTGGCGGTCTGGTTGTACTGCTCCTGCTTAAACCATGGCGGCTTTTCTCTGGCAGAAAAGCGGAAGCAGTCAAGGGCGGTTTCTTCTCAACCCTGATGAAATATTCAGGCTATATCCTCCCTGTCATCCGCTTTGTGATGGGTGCCATCGCCCCTGCTGCAGTAGCTTCATCACCGCTTTCCGGCATCGGATCTTTCATCGGTCAGAAACTCAGCACGCTTTTCTCAAAATCCGGCAAGTGAAAAGCGGGGCATCATCATACCCTGCCATGATATTTCTGGTATCATATATTTGATTCAAAGCAAAAGACTACCGCTGAAGATTCTTAGGCAAAAGACTACCGCCGAAACTCCCCTTATCTGATTGACAACTGACAATGCATATCGATGGATGCATCGGTACGTATATTCTCAGTTGGCATATTTAAAAGAGAAAGATTATGGCAATTCAAGCTACTGAAGAATTTATCGAATGCTGGCAGGCGGCCGGCACATGGATCCAGAGACAGGCTGGCGACAGCAACATCGCATGGATGCGTACAACTTTGGATACCCCTCTGATGGAACATCTCTCTTTCCGTCTGGGCAATCAGCTCTTCTTCGTCCGCGTTGTTGATGCGGATGACCTGATTGAATCCCCTGGGACACAGGAAGACCTGATGACCATCGCTGAAGCATGCAACGGTCACGCATGCCTCATGCCAATGCAGTTCAACTTCGGCACATGGCGTCCAACCAACAAAGGCTGGGGGCTGATTTCCGCAAAAGACGGCGCTGCCGTCAATCCACCTGATCTGGTCACCGATGAAAAGATTGAAATGACCGACTGGGAACTGCACGACTTCGCGATCCAGGCTGCGAAAATGCACCTGATGCAGGAAGGTGAAACCATCCTTGCGGCACACAGCAATCCAAACATCCAGCCTTGCATCTGGCTCAACAATGAACAGGGCAGCGCACAGTGGGTGGTTGTCCAGGCTGTCCGTTGGCCGGAAGAAGCCAAGATTCCTGCCAATATCAAGGAAATCGAAGCCGCTTACAAGAACCGTTCCGCAACCGGCAACTTCGCGTATGTCCTGTTTGCAAACGAAGCGCATGACTTCAACAAGCCACTGGCTGAAGGTGAAAAACCACTGCCGATCTACCGTGGCGACAAAGTCAACATCAGTTGGTCCGGTCTCTGTGACATCAACGAATAACTGGAGGAATACAAATGAGCAAAGTTTCTAAAATGCGCGCCATGATCACCAAATATGGTCAGTTCAAAGGCATCTATGTGGTTGACATGTTCTATCAGGGCAAGATTCCTTACGCTGTCTTCCAGTGGGCAGAAGACTCTACCGAAGACAACCTGAAACCTCAGTACAAAGTCCGTCTTGACCCACGTGCAATCGACGAACTGTCTTCCCCAACCCCTCAGCTGCAGTACCAGTACAAGCTGTCTATCGACGACCCACGTCCAGACGAAGTCTGATATTCATCTGACCTGACATGCAAAACGCCACAGTTTTGAAAACTGTGGCGTTTTTTCATAATCCGCTGGCAAGATATTACAGGAAATCCTGCGGATGCTCTGCTACCTCGGCAATACCTGCCATAGCGTCTTCCGCTTTTTTGAGTACGGTTGCCAGAACCGCTGTCCCAGGCAGCAGCTGTGCGGCTGGAGCACTCGCCTGAATGTCCTGCTCACTGTCCCCCATCCTGCTGATCTCATGCGTTGCAACCGGAATGATCACCTTGCCTGAAAAATCCAGGCTTTCCAGAAAGGTCCGCACCACCATCGGCACGGTGCCGTGCCAGATGGGATAAGCGAGGATGACCGTGTCATATCCACTGATATCAGGCAATGGTCCTTTGACCGATGGGCGGGCACCGGTTTCCTTCTCAATCTTCGATTCTTCGCCCAGCTTATCGGCATTGTCGGTATAAACCCTGTCGGCATAGATCCGGTAGACATCTGCCCCGGTCAGTGACTGCAGGCGGTCTGCCACCTGTTCGGTTGTGCCTTTTCTCGACAGTCCTGATTCACCATCGATACCGACCGTCTTGGGACGGGAAAAATAAGCGATAAGAATCCTGCTCAATGCGTTCTCCTTTTATTTTCAACTGACCGACATTATCCATGGAGTCGGCATTATCGAAAAGCACTGATGCCAATCTCTGCGATTCATCCGCCACACAATGATGCCTCTAGATGGTGTCTGAAAAGACTCACTGAAATACAATTCTACTGGTCTTTCAGCCAGGTATTCCCCTGTTGGACTGGAAAGAGACGTGATGTTCAGGCAAGATACGCCTTACGCTGAACAGCATCTTTAAAGAGGATGGAATGAAAAAACTTGCGCTTGTTATGGCATCTGTCGCTGTTGCCTGCACCTTGACCGGCTGTCTGAAAAAAGACCAGGAACAGCCCGATCCCAAGAACATCAAAATCACGGTCCCTTCCCTGTCTGTGAAGATCCGGGAAACGGACAGGTATGTCATCTATGGTCTGGAACGCATGAACACATCAGATGGCACATGGGGCAAGGGGGCCATCATCAAGGCGATGAAGAACGAGAACCTCATAGAGTTCCAGCGTGTCACAACAGACTGCAAGCCTGTACCGACATTCAAGGTATTGGAAGAACGTGCCACCCAGAAGAACGGCGAAGAGCTTGAAGGCCGATACAACTGGACGAAGGTTGAAGGCACCAAGACTTTCGGCTCAGCAGAGAACAGACGGGAATCCGACTGGCTCTGCATGAAATGGGACCCCCCAAAAGAACAGGACTGACGGCCTGAACGTCAGGCTTTCCTGGAATAATCCCGAGCACCGAAGATGGCGGTTCCGATCCGGACAATCGTCGCCCCTTCCTCAATCGCAGGCACCATATCCGCAGACATCCCCATCGACAGGGTATCCACATCAAAACCGTTTTCGCGAAGCTGATTGAACAAAGTTTTCATCGCCTTGAACGGTTCCCGCTGCTTGACAGGATCGCTATCTGGCTCAGGAATCGCCATCAGGCCACGCAACCTGACATTCGGATAAGCACTCACTGCCTTGGCCAGCGCCAGCACCTCCTCAGGCTTCACACCGCTCTTGCTTTCCTCACCGCTGATATTGACCTGAAGACAGATATTGACCGGTGGCATTCCCGCTGGACGCTGGTCTGACAGCCGTTTCGCAATCCGCTCACGGTCAACCGCATGCACCCAGTCGAAATGCTCAGCGATGGGACGGGTCTTGTTGCTCTGGACAGGCCCGATGAAATGCCACTCCAGATCCAGGTCAGGACGCTGTTCACGGATGGCCCTGATTTTTTCCACGCCTTCCTGCACATAATTCTCTCCGAATGCCCGCTGTCCAGCCTCAGCTGCCTCAAGCACCGCACTGGCGGGTTTGGTCTTTGAAACCGCAAGCAGATGGACATCGCCGCTTTTCCTGTCGCACTGTGCGGCTGTCTGCTGGATCTGCTGCTGAATGGTTTTCAGAGAATCGGTAATGGAAGACATGATTTCACCTGGATTGAGAATGATCTGACAATTATAAGACGCTGAACCACACCATCATAGCAAGATGCACCGATATACCGTATGATGTATTAATTTTTCTGAACATCCAAGGAGAACCCCTGAGATGACCATACTGCTCTGGATTGGTGTCGTCATTATCGTTGTTGCAGCCATCGTGAAAAAATTCAAGGAGGGCAACAATACCATTGTCTTTGGCAACGGCTTCGACCCCAACGATCCGCAGAATCCCAACAATCCTTTCAAGAACGGGTTTCCTCCTTTTGGCAGTTTTCCGAACGGCTTCCCACAGGGGAAACCCGGCAATGCCAATGAACAGATGGTCTGCTGTGAACACTGCAGGGTCTATATTCCTGTCTCACAGTCCCAGATCCGTGCCGGCCATGTCTTCTGCTGCCACGAACATGCCACTGCATGGTTCTCTTCCGACCACAGCAACGACGGAAAGGCTTGAGAAAGATGCTTTTCACCATCGACCAGGACGGCTGGTGCCCGCAGGCAAAGCAGCTGCTGTCCCCCAACCATAACGAACGCCCCGAGGGACAGTCCGTCGACCTGCTGATCATCCATAACATCACCCTGCCACCGGGACAGTTCGGCGGGCCATACATCGCCGATATGTTCATGAACCGTCTGGATTGCGACCTGCATCCTTTCTTCGACCAGCTACAGAATCTGCATGTGTCATCGCACTTCTTCATCCGACGGACCGGGGAACTGCTCCAGTTCGTTCCGACTGAGAAACGGGCATGGCATGCCGGTGTCTCGAACTTCAAGGGACGGGAAGGATGCAATGATTTCTCGATTGGCATTGAGGTGGAAGGCACGGATTTCGTCCCGTTTGAACCTGCCCAATATGACACGCTGGCAGCATTGACCAAGGCGCTCAAGACACGGTATCCCCAGATGAGAACCGTGACCGGTCACGAACATGTCGCACCGGTCAGGAAAACGGATCCCGGCCCCTTCTTTGACTGGCCAAGCTATCAACGCAGGCTGGAAGAACAGCAAGTGGCGCTGGAATACTGGTACGGCAACAGCGATACGGCAACAGTCTGATTACTTTTCCCGGAGCCTGCTCTCAAGCGATGCCAGGCTGTAACCACTGTCAACAATCTCAACGAGTTTTTTCTTGCCCGAGGTGCCATGGGTGATGGTGATCTGCTTTTTCGGCACTTTCAGTTTCTTGGACAGAAAGGCGATCAATGCCTCATTGGCCTTGCCATCAATCGGCTGCGCCTGTAGACGGATGCGCAGGGCTTCACCGCTGTCATCTGCGATTTCTGATTTCTTAGCATTCGGCGCCGCCTGGACAGCAATCCTGAAGCCGTTTTTTGTCTCTGATAACCAGGTTGCTGTCATAACAGGGACGCTAAGAGTTGAAAAGCCAATCTTAACCCAAGCTGCAGCAGGATGAACACCACCATCGGAGAGAAATCAAACCGCCCAAGCGTCGGCAGAACCCGACGGACCGGCTTCAGCAGGGGATCGGTCATCTCCCGAACGAAGAATGCAAAAGGGGAATAAGGATTCACCCAGCTGAGAATCATCTCAATGAACAGCAGGCCGATAAAGCCATAGAAGACCCAGTAAATCAGTGTCGTCAGAATCAGGTATGTCAGCACCCGTGCATTGACCAGCCCATAAAGCTGCGCCTCGATGCCGGCTTTTGCCAATGCAATCAGCACAGCACCCAGCAATGCCGCCCAGGCTGTCCCGCGTCTGCCAGGAAACAGCTTACTGACAGGCAGCACAAACCAGGTCGTCATCTTCACCAGGATACCGGCAAGATTCAGCGGGACATTCGCCTGATGGAGCTGTGCCCAGAAACTCAGCAGGAATGCACCTCCCAAGATGGTGGGAACAACCAGCAGGCAGACACTTATCAGGGTATATAACAATACTCACTCCTAACACTCAAGGCCTTGAATATATAATGATATTTGAGATTGCAAAAAAAATAAACGCCTGCGGATGCAGGCGTTTATTGCAAGCAGCGGAACAATGAGGATTATTTTCGGCTGTTGCCCCTATTGTGCGGATATCATTTCCTGAGCAACCGCTGATAACGTCTCAACAGTTTTTCACTGATTGGAAAAGGTTCAATCCCTGGTTCCACACCATAGGCATGGTATAAGTCAGACTCATTGACGGGCACAATGATGGAATCGCCCCAACCGGAAATATAATCTCTTTTTGCCTTGAAAACCTGGTTCGCAAACTGTGGCTTATAGTAGATATAGCCTTTGGTCCGTTTCAGGATCATGATCTTATGGCGCTCCATAAACCCGCAGCCGCCATGCAGTTCCTCGCCCCCATAAATGACATTTTCTTTAAAACGGTAGATCATTTTCTTTCTCCTTCAGCATCATGTTGATTCATTTCCCACGGAATACCGCGCATTCGTGGAAGGCTTCCAGTGTGATTGGGGTGTCCGTGCTACGGCACAGGCGGCTGGTCAGTTTCAGCAGTTCCTTGATGTCACGGCCACTGCAGTTTGGAAAATCCCTGACCAGTTTGGCGGTGAGGTCTTCGGAAAGATCAACATCGAACTGGTCTGCCAGTGACCGCCAGAGACGGAGCGCCGCATCACGGGATGGCGTTTCATAACGGATGACCGCAAT
>CAVJQJ010000041.1:0-2642 GCA_963651715.1 Anaerovoracaceae bacterium | reverse complement strand
TGCAGATAACAGTGAATTGGAATCAGGCCTTCCGTGCCGGGAACGCATGGCTCGCTGTCTGTGGTATGGGTTTCGATACGACGCTCGATTTCCTCCTCGTCATTGACGCATTTGAATGAACTGCCCTGTGGCAATCTGAAATATTCACTGGCATTGAAGACATTCTTATCGCTGCGTTTGATCAGGAATGCGGAATGTCTTGCCCGGAACTGTTTGCCGTACTGGGGCTGGAATTTCTTGAACAGGACAATCTGTTTTTCGTAGTCTTCCTTGAATTCCGGGCATTCTTTATAGAACCCCTTGCGAGCCAGCAGGTCTGGGATGGAATACCGCCCCATCTCGCGGTCATAGAAAATCATCGAACTGGTCATGCCGGCATGCCATCGGTTTGGCTGCCCTTTACCAATCGATGAAGTCGCCGCCTGGGTATTCGCCAGAAGCTGGATACCGACATACAGCAGACCACCATGCTCATTGCTCCGGTTATTGATGAACTCGATGCCATCGATATACCACGGAATCATCACACCATCACTGTTGCGTTTATAGACCCAGCCATCAATGGCATTCTCGCTGAGGTACTTTTTGACATCACCAAAGAACATTTCCAGGGTGGAAGTCGGATACCGTGGACGGTCAATACGGACCTGCCGGATGGCAATCAGCTGGAACATCAAGGCATGATTGTCTGTTTCTCTGGCGATTGCTTCCAGGATGCCCAGCTCATCATCGTCAAATAAGCTGTCAGGGACAAGAATCCGCCCATTGGTGAATATATAGGTCGTCAGACGTTCCGCCAATGCTGAACCTGCGTCCAGGCGTGCCAGCAACTGATTGATAAGTTGAATGGAAAGATCAAGCTCCATTTTCCGCTCCTTTCAAACAAAAACATTTAAAACGGAAATATGTTCAGGAACTTGAACAGTTGCTTGATTCTTGAGGAAGTAAAAATGGGAAAAAGGTAGCCACACTCAGAATACCAACCGTTCACGTTGGTGATACATATTTCAAATTTCTGAGGGACCGTAATAAGTTGGGAGGGTACGGTCCAGTGGCTGCAGAGGGCCGCATCTGGGGCCAAAGTCACTGCGCAGTCGAAGGACGATTTAATTCTAACAATTGTAACTATCGAACGCAAGCACAAAAAATAAACGCCTGCGGATGCAGGCGTTTATTGTCAGAATCTGAGCAGGAAAGATTATTTCGCTGCTGCTTCTGCCGCAGTGTTGTGCTGGATTGCATAGCGCTTGTGGGCGGCTGCAACGGCAACACCTGGTTTGACTGGGTAACCCAGCTTAGGCAGGATCTGTTCCATGGTTTCCAGACAGGTCAGGACGTTGCCCATCTGGGAGGTCTGGCCCATCAGGCCGAAACGCCATACCTTGCCTGCGAAGACGCCGAGGCCGGCACCGACTTCGATGCTCTTGGCTTTCAGCAGTTCCTGACGCAGTGCTGGTTCGTTGACGCCTTCTGGAACCTTGACAGTGCTGATCTGTGGCAGACGGTCCTTTTCGTCCTTGACGAGGAATTCCAGACCCATCGCTTCAAAGCCGTCACGCAGTGCTTCGTAGTTGGAACGGTGACGTGCCCAGACGTTTTCAAGACCTTCTTCCTTCAGCATGAGCAGGGCTTCATGCAGGGCATACAGACCGTTGATCGGTGCGGTATGGTGGTAGGTACGGACGGTCTTGCCCCAGTATTCGAGAATCATGGTCATGTCCATGAACCAGCTCTGGATCTTGTCCTTGCGGCCGGTGATGAAGTCGATCGCACGCTGGCTGAAGGTGGATGGGGAAAGCCCTGGGGTGCAGGAGAGGCATTTCTGACCTGCGGAGTAGACGGCATCCAGATCCCATTCATCTGCCAGGACTGGGACACCTGCGAGGGAGGTGACGGCATCGGCGATGACGAGGCAGTCGTATTTGTGTGCGATGGCGGAGATGGTCTTCGCATCGGAGACGACACCGGTGGAGGTTTCACCGTGAACGAAGGAGACGACATGTGCCTTAGGAGTTTTCTTCAGGAGATCTTCCAGTGCGTTAGGGTCGACCGGTTCGCCCCAGGTGCCTTCGAGGATGACCGGGGTTGCACCGCAGCGCAGGACGTTTTCCACCATACGGCCACCGAAGACGCCGTTGACACAGACAACCACGGTGTCACCAGGTTGTACCAGGTTGACGAAACAGTTTTCCATACCGACAGAACCAGGACCGGATACTGGGTAGGAAAGCATGTTCTTGGTCTGGTATACATAGCGGATCAGGTCCTTGAGTTCTGCCATCATTTCGACGAAGATTGGATCCATGTAGCCGATGACGGGTTCACTCATTGCGTTGAGGACGCGTGGATGGATGTTGGATGGTCCAGGACCCATCAGGATACGCTGTGGCGGAATGAATGTGGTGATGTTGTCTGCTGCCATAATATTTTCTCTCTGGGTAAATCTTTCGGTCAGGCAACAAGCTACCTGACTTGGTGCCAAATTTCTATTTTGCACCATTTCTGCCTGATTGGGCAATGTTTTTCAGGCATCTGCGCTTTTGTGCAGATGCCTGCTCTCAACAGGCCTTAAGCGACCGGTTTCATCTCGACCTTGCCATGTTCTTCTTCCATGGTCTTGGACAGGAGTTTGACGAGGGCGA
>CAVJQJ010000040.1:0-4008 GCA_963651715.1 Anaerovoracaceae bacterium | reverse complement strand
GACTGGCAGACAGGGTGATTGATGCGGCAGGCCGTGCGGAAAAACATTTCAGAGACGCCCGCTATAAGTTGGTGGTATGCTGAAAGCATATTATTCAGATATCTTGAGAATATCCCAACCCTGCCAATATCTAAAATAATCAGCCAGCAGACCATGCTGAAACATTGCAGGACTGACGGTATTGGTCAGTCCTGCAACAGATTATAAATTGCATCGCATCAGAAGATGCCGAGACATCTTATTTGACAATATGCATCTTGGAACGGTTGCGTTCAGGTTTTGCAGGGGATTCATTTGCATACCCGACGGCAACACCAAACTGAGGATGGTATTCTTCAGGAATGCCCAGTTCTTTTTTCAGCTGTGCGGCAACTGCAGGATCCAGGAATGCTTGGGTATAGCTTGCCAGATAGCAGGACCCCAGACCTAAGGATTTCGCTGCAACACACATATTCTGGGAAGCATTGGCACAGTCGATACGGGTATTCGGTGTATCGTTGCCAGACACAATAATCAGGGTTGGTGCATTGTAGAAAGGAGAAAAATTGGGATCCTTGGATTTAGCCAGGCTCTTTTCATCACCGGCTTTCGCCAACGTATCACATGCAGCATCACGGATTTTTTTCAGCATGACAGGGTTCTGGACAGCAGTCAGGAACCATGCTTCACGGCCGCGGGAAGTGGCGGCATAAAGACCGGTTTCCAGAATGGCATTCAGTGCATCGTCAGGAATCTGTTCAGCCTTGAAAGAACGGATGCTGCGGCGGTTGAGCATATTGTTGATGGTTTCATTCATCAGGAATCTCTTTCTAATCAGCGGCGGGATTCACCACTGTATCGATAACTTGTTTCAAACCAATGAGTTTATCAGAACATCGTTTCCCATGAAAGCGGATATCTGATGGATGGGAAAAATGAAAAGAAAAAGCTCCTGATACGGAAAGAGAGAATAACGCACCAGGGGGGGAAACAAAAAATGGCTGGTTAAGTTAAAAGAGGAATGAAAGACATAACATGCAACCACAGGTCAATGGAATGGAGAAATTGTCATCGATATGTAAACGGTTTTCATAAGCCTCGGCAAACATCGCGAGGGCAACGCCAAGGATGCCGAATAATGCAAATGAAAAAGGCATCTGGCATAAGAAATGGAAGAAAACGACAACAGCATAACCTGTCCAGAAAAAAGCGAGGCTGCCTTCAATGCTCTTGGTTCCCTGATTGAATTTATTCTTGCCGAACTTGCGCCCGATTAATGCGGCGGCGGTGTCACCGAGCAGCATCACGGTGAATGCAGTCATTGCCACAACTTTAGGGAAACAGGCAACACAGAGCAATGCAGCGCCAAGGACATAAGGCGCCCCGCTTAAATGGAAAGCGCTCTGCTGTCTTTCTTTTTCCCGCAGGATGCTCCCAAAAAATGTGCCATAGGTAGCAGTGAAAAGACGCCATTGCTTGTAGTTGCCATATTCGGTGACAACACAGCCAGCCAGGAGGATACCAAACAGCAGGATATTGATGGTTTTGGGTAAAAGCCCCATGGCAACAACCATCCAGAGCGAGCTGATATGGATGGCTTTTCGGAAAAGTTCTTGTCGATAGGAAATCTGGGTACTCATTTAGAGGCCTCCGTAGGTAAAGGTTCAGTCCGGCAACTGTCAAACAGATCCAGAGAGTTGTCATAAGTCTTGGATTCAATTTCGAGCAGGGCCAGTAATGTGGAGAACAGATTGTCGTGGGAGACAGTATCGTTTTCTGCTTTCTTGGCAATACAGCTGAAATTCAGATGGTCTTGTTTTTTCATACGGTCTGACATCCAGAGTACCATCGGGATATGTTTCTGGTTTTCGGGTGCTATGCTGTAAGGCATGCCATGCAGATAGATGCCGTTTTCTCCAAGAGATTCACCATGGTCCGAGACATACATCAGACCGGATTCCAGCTCGGGGAATTTCTTGAGCGTTCTGATGGCGCTGGCGACAACATGGTCGGTATAGGCAATCGTATTATTGTAACTGTTGGTGATTTCTTCCTGTGAGCATTTCTGGAGATCTGCTGTATCACAGGTTGGGGAGAATTTCTTGAAAGTGTCAGGATACCGCTTGTAATAGGTTGGTCCATGGCTGCCAATCATATGCATGACGATAAGCGCGTCTTTTTTCAGGTTTTTCAAGCGGTCTTCCAGACCATCAACGAGGATTTCGTCATAGCAGCTTTCCTCATCACAGTATTTGGCATTTTTGCTGCGGTACAGGTTTTCTGTTGGGACACGTTTGGAAACGCCTTTGCTACCATCATCGTTCTCAAGCCAGAGGACTTCATAACCGGCACGTTGGGCGAGATCCACCAGATTTTCGCGGTTTCTCAGGTCGTTGTATTTGGATTGTCTCTGTCGGGTGACATCAGAGAACATGCAGGGCAGGGAAATATTGGTTGCGGTACCACAGGAATAGGCATGCTTGAATGAAAGGACATTTTCCTTGGAGAGTTCTGGATTGGTGTTCATACCATAACCATTCAGAGAAAAATTGCTTGCTCGGGCGGTTTCCCCGACAATCAACACAAAAACAGTGTGGCCGGCATCACTGTAGGGACGCAGTTTTGCCTGATCATCGATAGTTTGGAACGGTTCATTGGAAAGAATGGCAAGATGATAGTAACGGAACGTTGCGGCAAGATAGTTTGTGGTATTGATCAGCTTCAGTAGCGGTTTGTTGTTGCGGCCAAAAACCGCATATTCCTTGTAGAAACAGGCCGCAATGAGGGCGACTGTGCAGAGACACCCAGCAAAAGTCATCAATCGTGTTTTCAGTTCCTTTTTCCAAGGCAGATAATCAATCTTGATGAGACCAATCAGGATAGCTGGCAGGATGCCACTGAAGGCAATCCAGATAATGGCACTGAAGGTGATCAGGTCGGTTGCTTCTCGGGTATTGGTTTCCAATGCATTCCGGATCATATTGGCATCAATGACGATGCCGAGATTGAACATCAGATAATTGGTCGCACTGGAAGCCAGCGTCAGACAGATCAGGAGCGGTTTGGCAACATAAGGGAGCAGGATGGCATTGAAGAGGAATGCCATTGCGCAGAAAATCACAATAGGGAATGTACAGCCAAAAAGAAACATCTTGAAGCCGTCGATTTCCAGATGCTCAATCAGATAACGCCAGAGACTGAGGTTCAATACAGTTGTGAAATAAAGGGCAGAAAGCAGGACAAGCCCTCTGCTGCTGATATGCTGATGACGTAACAGACCGATATTGAGCGGTACCTTGTTGGACCGGCTTCCCAGTTCATTGAAATTTCTCATGAAGAACATAATTTTCTCCTACTCAGTTCCGGCATGAATCGAACATATCCAGAGACTTGTCATAGGTTTTGGACTCGACCCCCATCATCGCAAGCACGGTATGGAACAGGTTGTCGTGTGAGAATTCGCCGGATTCGGCTTTCTTTGCCAGACAGCTGTAGTTGTATTTGCCGGCTTTTTTCATGCCATCAGACATCCAGAGAATGAATGGAACATGTTTCTGCCCATCTGGAGCGATGGAATAGTTATAGGCGTGCAGATAAACACCATCTTCACCCAGTGATTCTCCATGGTCGGACAGATAGATCAACCCAGGATTCAGCTGAGGGAATTTCTTCAGGGTATTGATGGCTTTGGCAATCACATAATTGGTGTAATAGATGGTGTTGTCGTAGGCGTTGACTAACCCCTCTGGATCACAGCCATGGACATCACTGGAGTCACAGGTTGGTTTGAATTTCCGCTGTGCATCGGGATAGCGCAGGTAATAGGCAGGACCATGGCTGCCCATGGTATGCATCACAATCACTGTGTCCTGTTTGATATTGGCAAGCCGTTCTTCCAGTCCATCTGTCAGGATTTCATCGAAACAGGAACCATTGGTGCAGTAGCGTTTGTTTTTGCTCAGGTCAAGACGTTCTTCAGTAATGCGGTTGGCGACTCCTTTGCTGCCTTCATCATTCTCAAGCCAGATG
>CAVJQJ010000039.1:0-5885 GCA_963651715.1 Anaerovoracaceae bacterium | reverse complement strand
GAGCCTTACAGGCGATATGAAGAACCACCGGCTATGCCGGTGGGTAGCTTTTTGCGGCATCGACGGCCAATTGCTTTAACTGTTGAAGAACTGGATATAACCCGCCACAAATACGCAGAGCACAATCAATGGCAGCACATAACGGAAGTACCACAGCAGCCCCGCAGGCAGTTTGATACCCTTGCCTGTGTTGACTTCTGCAATGAAGTCCTTCCACTTCATGCCACCACACCAGGTGACGAACAGCATGAAGACCACTGCCCCCAATGGCAGGAAATTATTGGAAACCAAGAAATCCTGAAGATCGAGAATGGTGCTTTCACCACCGAGTGGGTGGATGAAATCCAGCAGGTTGTAACCCAGCACAACAGGCACAGCCATCGCAGTAATCACCAGGAAATTGTAGATGACAGACTGTTTACGGCTGATGCCGAAGAGTTCGCTGGCGATGGCAATGACACTTTCATAATCACCGATCAGCGTAGTCATCGCCGCAAACAGCATGAAGACAAAGAATACCGTTCCCAGGATGCGACCGCCCGCCATATTGGAAAACACCGTATTCAACGAGATAAACAGCAGTCCTGGGCCAGAGGACGGCTCAACACCGAATGTGAAGCAGATCGGGAACACGACAAAGCCCGCCAGTACAGCCACCATCGTATCCAATCCGGCAATCATCAGACTGTCAGAAACGACCGTATGGTCTTTCGAGGCGTATGTCCCGAAAATCTGAATCACACCACTTCCCAGACTCAGGGTAAAGAAGGCCTGACTCATCGCCGCCCAGACAATCGAGACGATGCCCGCCTTTTCAATCCGTGAGAAATCTGGCACCAGATAATAGGAAATGCCTTCCACAAAACCATCCATGAAGAAAGCATTGACCACCATCAGGATCAGCATGGCGAACAGGACAATCATCATCGGCTTGGTGATACGTTCAACCCCTTTGGAAACCCCCATCAAAACAATGACAAAAGCAATGGCAGAGCAGATAATCATATAGATGCCCATCGTGACAGGATCTGCCATCAGATTCTCAAAAATCACATTGGCCTGTGCTTCCGTCAGACTCTCTCCGAAGCCCCCTATGGCTGTCTGTACCGCATAGTAAAGCAGCCAGCCTGTCACCAGTCCATAAAAAGACATCAGCAGGTAATTGCCCAGCATCATCCAGTATTTATGACGACGGAAACCGTTGTTCTTCTCGCCCAGTTTCTCAAAAACACCGGCCAGCGACCTTCTGGATGCCCTGCCAACTGAAATCTCGACAATCATGTAAGGCAGACCGACCGCAAACAACAGCAGCAGATAGACCAGCAGGAACAATGCCCCACCATATTGGCCAGTGATATAGGGAAAACGCCAGACGTTACCCAGACCAACCGCACTGCCTGCCGCAATCAGCAGAAATCCCAGGCGTGACGAGAATCTTTCACGTTTCGGTTCAGTTCCCATGTTTCCTTTCACATGATGCTTGAAAAAACAAAATGCCTGCCATGGTAAAGACCAGAACAGGCATTTTCAAGGCGCAAAACCGAACGTTACTTCATAAAAATCTGGAGATAGCCCGCAATCAGGACAATGGCAATTGCCAGAGGCAGGACATAACGGAAATACCAGAACAGCTTCGGTGACAGCTTCAGGCCAGCACCCGTGTTAACCTCAGCCACAAAGTTCTTCCACTGCATCCCGTTACGGGCAGTGATGAACAAGACGAAAACAACCGAACCCAGCGGCAGGAAATTATTGGAAACCAGAAAATCCTGAAGGTCCAGTATACAGCTTTCATCCCCCAGTGGATGGATGAAGTCCAAGACATTGAAACCCAGCACCACAGGCATCGACAGCACCGTCACCACCAGGAAATTGATGATGGTCGATTTCCGACGGCTGAAACCGAACAGCTCCATGCACATCATGATGATGTTTTCATAGATCGTAATCAGTGTCGTCATCGCGGCAAACAGCATGAAAATGAAGAATACTGTTCCCAGGATCTTGCCACCCACAATATTCGAGAACACCGTGGTCAGGGTCACAAACAGCAGACCTGACCCAGCAGACGGTTCCACACCATAAGTGAAGCAGGCAGGGAAAATCACGACCCCAGCCTGCAGCGCCACAATCGTATCCAATACCGCAATCCAGATGGCCTCAGAAACAATAGAATGGTCCTTATCCGCATAAGTCCCGAAAATCTCAATAGCACCAATACCGATACTCAGTGTGAAGAATGCGTGGCTCATCGCCGACCAGATGATTTCCATCAGACCGACCTTTTCAATGCGAGAGAAATCCGGCACCAGATAGTAAGACATCCCTTCGGCAAAACCATCCATGAAGGCCGCATTGACTGCCATGCCAACCAACAGCACCAGCAACAGGAACATCAGTGGTTTGGTGATCCGCTCAACGCCTTTGACTACGCCTAGCTCAACAACAAACGCAATCAAAGAGCAGATGATCATATAAAAGGTCATCGTGCCGGGATCAGCCAACAATGCGCCGAATGTCTCACCCGCTTTTTCCTCTGTCAGACCTTCACCAAAGCCACCAACTGCAAATTTAGCCGCATAGTAGCACAGCCAACCGGTCACCAACCCATAAAAGGACATCAGGATGTAGTTGGCGGCAATCATCCAGTATTTATTACGCCGCCAACCGTTGCCCTTCTCTCCCAGAACATCAAACGCTTCAGAGAGCGACTTACGGGAAGCACGCCCGACAGCGATTTCAATCATCAGGTAAGGCAGACCGAGCAGGATCAGAAACGCCAGAAAGACCAGGACAAAAAGCGCACCACCACACTGACCGGTGATATAGGGAAACCGCCAGACATTGCCCAGTCCGACTGCGCAACCCGCCGCAATCAATAGAAAGCCGATGCGTGACGAGAATTTTTCACGCTTTTCTTCTGTTGCCATGTTTCCCTCCAAAATACTTTAAGCATGCAGCCCTACATACAAAAATGGCTGTCATGGTATCGACCATGGCAGCCATTTTCAAGGCATCAGGCGAAACCTTACTTCATGAAAATCTGAAGATAGCCTGCAATCAAAACGATGATGACAGCCAATGGCAGGACATATCGGAAATACCAGAACAGCTTCGGTGACAGTTTCAAGCCCGAGCCGGTGTTAACCTCAGCCACAAAGTTCTTCCACTGCATCCCATTACGGGCAGTGATAAACAACACGAAAATCACGGATCCCAATGGCAGGATATTGTTGGAAATCAGGAAATCCTGAAAATCCAGAATACAGCTTTCGCCCCCCATTGGGTGGATGAAACCCAGCACATTGAAGCCCAGCAGCACCGGCATCGACAGTGCTGTCACTACCAGAAAATTGATGATGACGGATTTCCGACGGCTGATCCTGAACAGTTCTGTACACATCGTGATGATGTTCTCATAGACCGCAATCAGCGTTGTCATTGCCGCGCACAGCATGAAGATGAAGAAGACCGTCCCCAGAATCTTGCCGCCAACGATATTCGAGAACACCGTGGTCAAGGTCACAAACAGCAGTCCTGGCCCTGCAGAAGGCTCAACACCGTAAGTAAAGCAGGCTGGAAAAATCACCACACCCGCCAGCAGTGCCACGATGGTATCCAACACCGCAATCCAGATGGCCTCTGAAACAACGGAATGCTCCTTGTCTGCATAGGTCCCAAAAATCTCAATAGCACCAATACCGATACTCAGCGTGAAAAATGCATGGCTCATCGCCGACCAAACGACTTCCATCAGACCGACCTTCTCAACCCGGGAGAAATCCGGCACCAGATAGTAAGACATCCCTTCAGCAAAACCGTCCATGAAGGCGGCATTGATGGCCATACCGTTCAACATCACCAACAACAGAACCATCAGCGGCTTGGTGATCCGTTCAACCCCCTTGACCACACCCAGCGCCACAATAGCAAAGGCAACCACTGAGCAGATGATCATATAAATGGTCATCGTACCGGGGGCACCCAGCAATCCACCAAATGTCGCCCCAGCCTTTTCCTCGGTCAGGCCATCTCCAAAACCACCGGCCGCGAATTCAACCGCATAGTACAGCAGCCAGCCTGTCACCAGACCATAAAAGGACATCAAAATATAGTTACCGGCAATCATCCAATACTTGTTGTGCCGCCAGCCATTGTTTTTCTCACCCAAGACCTCAAACGCCTCGGACAGTGACTTGCGGGCGGCACGCCCGACTGCGATTTCGATAATCAGGTAGGGCAGGCCGAGTGTCACCAGAAACGCCAGGAAAATCAGCACGAAAAGCGCGCCACCACACTGCCCGGTGATATAAGGAAACCGCCAGACATTGCCCAGCCCAACTGCGCAACCCGCCGCAATCAGCAGAAAGCCGATACGCGAGGAAAACTTCTCACGCTTTTCTTCCGTTGCCATAAGCCCTTCCTGAAAAGGTCAAAACAATATTTTAGCCCTGATATCTGACGGATCAGAATCGATGGGTGATACCGACATTGACGCCAGTCATAGAATCGATCTGCGCACCATTGCTGTTGTAGATAGCGCCCATTTCTTTCTTGCTGTTATCAATGTAGGCAAGGTTGGTATACAGCCAGGTGCGTTTAGACAGGTAGTAGTCATAGCCCAAACCGTATTTGTTGGAATGGCCATTGTACTTGCCATCACTTTCAACACGGCCCCAGTTGTAAGAAGCCTTGAAGACATGAGGGCCGGTCTTGTAAACCCAACCTGCAGTTACACTTTTCTGCTTCAGTGCATTGGAATCATCCAGAATGGCTTCGCCGACACCACGACCGATGTTCATATTGTGGTAACCCAAGGTGAAGGTATTGTCAGCAATGGTATAACCTGCACCGACACTCCAGCCCCAGGAATTGTCAGAATCCTGAACCTTTTCGATATTTGCCAATGCGAAGGATGGGCCATTGTCATAAGTCACAGCAACGTTGTAACCATCGTTGCCATAGGTATGTGGGTTGATTTCATTCTTGACAAGTTCTTCCTTGGTCTTGTTGATATGGGTATCACGACCGACAGAATAGCTTGCCAGTACGCGGAAACCGTTCCATTCAGGGGTATCGTAACGAAAGGAATTTGGGTTCTGGCTGGCATTCACAAGAGTCCAGGTACCGAAGGAGGAAGAGATACCATCATAGATGAATGGGTCGATACGGTAGTAGGTTTCACCGTGGATATTGGAAACACGGCCCAGCAGGATACGGCCCCAGTCCTTGTTCTGGATACCGACATTGGCAGCGCCCTGCCAGTCAACACCAGCGTGTCCCTGGAAACGGTCAATGAAATTGTTGCCAGCACAGCGTTCGCCAGTGCTGGAGTCCCAACGGTGTTCGAGGTTGAACACTGCCTGAGTGCCGTTACCGAGCTCTTCAGTACCTTTGAAGCGCAGCAGGTTATCGTGATTACGCATCATGCGGGTGTCTGAACCCGTTTCTTTCAGGACACCGACGTCGAGCTCGCCATTGATTGTGACATTGGTCTGGGCATAAGCAGTGCCTGCCAGGGTAGCAGCAAGCACAGCAACTAACTTTTCCTTCATAAGATCTTTGGAATGTTTGTTGTTACAGGAAAAACCCGCAAGATTGTAGGAGATATAAATCTTTATGAAAAGCATATATCCCAATTAAGCGTAGAATAGTCGTTCTGCAACAACTGCTCCCCAAGAAAAAGTTGCATATCATCAACATTTTGGGCATTTGACCATACGTCAATAGAAATGATTTGCAAGTACACTCTTTCCCGTACCAGTCAAATACTCACGGACTCACCCCGTTTGCCTGATTGATTGATGGGCTACATATCCTCAACCGACCAATATGAGACTGTAACGGATTCTGTGGAAATTCAAAATCTGATAATTTAGGAGAAA
>CAVJQJ010000038.1:0-2285 GCA_963651715.1 Anaerovoracaceae bacterium | reverse complement strand
AAGCTTTTTGGAACCCCCAGCTTAGCTGGGGGTTTTCTTATGACAAAAAAGCCGGCACAACATGCCGGCCCAATAATCGCACAACCAGATTACTTGATCTTGGTTTCCTTGTAAGGCACATGTTTTCTAGCCTTAGGGTCAAACTTGATGATTTCGAGTTTGCCTGGGGTGGTGCGCTTGTTCTTGGTGGTCGTGTAGAAATGACCGGTACCAGCTGTGGATTCCAGCTTGATTTTTTCTCTACCTGCTTTAGCCATAACAGTAACTCCTCAATAGGGAAAGTGACAACAATCAGATTTTTTCGCCGCGGGCACGCATGTCGGCGAGGACAGCATCGATACCGAGCTTGTCAATGATACGCAGACCGGCATTGGAAATACGCAGGGAGACCCAGCGGTTTTCTGATTCAACGAAGAAACGACGGTAATGCAGGTTAGGCATGAAACGGCGTTTGGAAACGTTATGTGCGTGGGAGATCTTGTTTCCGGACATAGGTTTCTTGCCGGTGACCTGACAGACGCGAGCCATGGAAATACCTCCAGAAATGTTGATGAAGCCGAGATTCTACACAATAAATCTCAAAAACACAATAAAAACATCATTTTGCCTAAAATGAATGTTAACGTTAAGCGCTATTTGAGACACAATTTAATGACCGAGCTGATAATGGAAGGGGGATTTGTATCGATTTTGTTTTGGATGCATCCTTTAGTCAGAGTGGTGTTTTTGCTAGTGCGTGAAGAAATCGTGTTGTTTTCCTGTTTTTAAGAGTCTTGGCGGATGTATAGCATGCCTTTTTTCTTGTTTTTCAAGGTGTCTTAAGTAGGCAATTCTGATAAAATAACCAGTTAATATTATTCATTGTCATATTCAATTGTATAACGGTTGAAGGATGGCAAAAGGGGATATATTCAGGAGTATGGCCAAAATGGTCATGAGATGAAATCATTGCAAAACAATGAGAGATGTCTTGAATATAGACTATTGGACAGATAGGAAAAAACTATGCGTTTACTCAAGAAAGCACTCACTTTCGATGATGTGCTCCTCGTTCCAGCACATTCCACAATTCTTCCTAAAGATGCTGATCTTAGAACAAAACTCACCAGAGATATCACGTTGAATATTCCATTGCTTTCTGCTGCGATGGATACGGTTACTGAATCGAATCTGGCAATCGCTATGGCGCGTCAGGGGGGGATTGGTATTCTCCATAAAAACATGACTGCGGCAGAGCAGGCGAAGGAAGTTGATCGGGTTAAGCGTTTTGAAGCAGGTGTTGTGACCGATCCAATCACAATTCCACCAAGCATGAAAATCCGCGATGTGATTGCTTTGTCTCAGCAGTACGGAATCAGTGGTTTTCCAGTTGTTCAGGGACCGAATCGCACCGTTGTTGGTATTATCACCAATCGCGATCTCCGTTTTGAAGAAGAACTCGATGTAGCGGTTCGTGAACGTATGACGCCTCGTGAAAAACTGATTTATATCAAGGAAGGTCAGTCGCTTGAAGACGCAAAACGTCTGATGAACCGCAATCGTCTTGAACGTGTACTGGTTGTCAATGAGGGATTCGAGCTGCGGGGGCTGATTACTGTCAAGGATATCAAGAATACCAATGATTATCCTCTGGCTTCCAAGGATAAATACGGCAAGTTGCTCGTTGGTGCTGCTGTCGGCGTTGGTCCAGATAATGATGAACGTATTGAAATGCTGGTCAATGCTGGTGTCGATGTTCTGGTTGTGGATACTGCTCATGGCCATTCCCAGGGTGTTCTTGACCGCGTGAAATGGGTCAAGCAGCACTACCCAGATGTTCAGGTCATTGGTGGCAATATTGCGACTGCGGATGCTGCCCGTGCTTTGGTTGACCATGGTGCGGATGCAGTCAAGGTGGGGATTGGTCCAGGTTCTATCTGTACAACCCGTATTGTCGCAGGTGTTGGTGTGCCTCAGATTACAGCAATCTCAGATGTTGCTGACGCATTGCGTGGTACTGGTGTTCCATGTATTGCTGATGGTGGCGTCCGGTTCTCTGGCGATATTTCCAAAGCGATTGCAGCAGGTGCATCTACTGTCATGATGGGGAGTATGTTTGCAGGGACTGATGAAGCACCTGGCGAAATCATCCTTTATCAGGGCCGTAGTTATAAAGCTTATCGTGGTATGGGCAGTGTTGGTGCAATGCAGCGTGGTTCGGCAGACCGTTATTTCCAGGATGAGGCAGAACATCAGCCTGATAAGCTTGTTCCAGAAGGTATTGAAGCGCGTGTTCCATATAAGGG